>JAGWXN010000133.1 GCA_018969885.1 Betaproteobacteria bacterium
CCTGCCAACCTTTGGGGCGCAACCGATTGAACAGCGCGGCCGGCATGAACGAATCAAGCTCGTTGAACCCGTCGAAGGTGAGAACGGCGATCTGCATGGGGAATGCGGCACTGGTTGCGGGGGCACGCATCGGCCAACCCCATATGACCATCACTCTCGCAGCTTAGCCCGCCCTTCGGCGAGGCACCCGGCCCGACAAATCCCAACGCCAACTCCGGCTTCAGCGGCCGGCAGATCAGCGCTGCTGCTATATATACAGGCCGCGCGCGAGAGTGGCCAAACTTGCAGGGGGGTGTCGGCAAAAACCTAATCTACATAATGTCACTGAAAACAAACGATTTTTGGCATAATTAAAACCTAATATAGACCTAACCTGATTATGGCCCGCCTTTCTAATTATAATCATTGAAAAATATTATTATTATCAATGGGATAAGGAATTTCGGGGGAGCGGATTAGGTCAAGATTAGGCCCCAGACCTAATATTTTTCCCATTGAATTTCAGATATTTGGACCGGATTGATGGGTGAGGTTATGCATATTAGCTTTTTGCCGACCCCCCATCGCCTTTGGGCACGGTCAACCTGATCGATCGCGCGCCAGGAATTGCAGAACGAACCCCCCGGCCAACTGCATCATCCCGCATCAACGAAATCGCGCCATTCCACCCAAGGAACGCCAAGGGATGCATCACGGCAGCCCCGATGCATCAAATCCGACACGTTAAGATCAAAGGCGAGGCGCGGGGCCAAGCGCGGCGCGGCGGTGATCAGACTGAAAAAACCGCCCTGGCCCGCTTGCCCCACCTCGGCCTGCCCGAAGGCCCTGCCAATGCCTCCGCACGCCCTCGCTTTGTGCAAAGCCTCTGCACAAAGCGCATCGATTGATCTTGATGGTGCCGCGCAGGAGGGGGGGTGGAGGGCGCGTCAACGCCCCCCACCGCAGGCGCGCACCTGCACCGACCGTGTTCCATGGAACTCGGCCAATCACCCTGCCGTGCACACGGCCCGGCCAAACAGCAGGCTAGATCAGCATCTCCGTCGGCACGGCAGGCGCCGGCAGACCCGTCGCTTCGAACACCATGCAATGCATCGCCGTGCCAGTGATCCGGCTGCGGACGTTCTTGTAAGCGAGGAACCGTGGCCGGTTTGAGGTGCGCAGCGCCGCGCGCAGGTTGGCATTGATCCTGATCTTGATCTTCATCTGATCGAACGCCTCCTGCACATCGGTCATCTTCAATGCCAGCGCTGCCTTGGGAATGCTGTGGTTGCGCAGCATGCCGGCCGCTTCGACCAGAGCGACCCCTTGCCAGAAGGCATCGACGATATCGGCCTGCTCGGGCTCGTCACTGCCCAGCCCGTCCAGCTGGGGCACCACGATGCCCAGCTTGGCGCATACCTCGGCCAGCATCGTGTGCAGCAGTCGCCTCTCCTCGCGATTGCTGGTCTGTCGCAGCCTAGATGTCCACTTCGCCGCCTCGGCCCGCAGCGCCTGACGGTCGCGCTCGGTCAGCGATCGCGCGGCCGTCGCCGTGCCGGCCCAATAATCGGCCAGTGCGCGATAGCATTCACGCTGATAGGCGATGACCAGCTCGCGAAGCTCTGGCTTCACCTTCGAGGCGTTGATGCCAAATAGGAAGCCATTGAGCATATCGAGCGGCAGCGTCAGGGTTTCCTGCAATCCACCCCCCGAAGGTGTGGTCATTATAACCACACCTTCGGCCAAAACAGGGTCGCGCATGATCCTCTGGCGCTGCCCAGACCAGTCTAAGCCCATTGCTTCGATCACTGGTCTCACCGCCACCCGAACGACGCCGGCGGCATCTTTCATGGTCAGAAGCGCCTGCCCCTGAAAATCGACCGTCGCCAACTGCATCATCGTCATCGCCATTTCCCCTCAGTGCCGCCGCCCGGCCGGCGGTATCGCCCCGCCAATCGCGCTAGAAATCTCATCGTGCAGGATCATCATCAACCCGGCCAGATCGTCGCCGTTGATGGTGCCGCTATCAGCGCACCCAACCAGCGCCGCCAGTTGGAAAAAGCTGCGCTGCGCTCGCCGCAGACGGTCACCATCGCCCCCGCCCAATATCAGCGTGTCAGGGTCGGCAATCGCCTCATCCAGCCTGCTCATGCTGCCACTGCACCATTTTCACGCCGCGCCGCCCAGAAGGCCCGGCTTGAACCGATGGCATAGATTTCGCCGATGATCGCAAACACCATCGGGCAGGCATCTTCGGCGTCGATCAGCGCTTCGCGCCACGAGGCGACGATGCATTCGGCCTTGTAAGAAAGCACAAGAATGCCGATGCCGCCAACGGCCGCGACGGCATTGTCGACAAGCGATTGCAGGGCATCGGGGCCTTCCGCTGCGATGTCGCTGGCGGTAAAGGTGGAAGCAGCTTGGATCATCGGGTCCCTCCGAGGTTCAGGTTAGGGCGTCTTGGGACTGGAACTCCCTTGACGCCCGTTCTTTATGTGCTCATAAAAGCGGCATGTCAACAATTGATGAGCACAAAAAACGGAAAGGCCGGCCCCCGGTTGATAGCGAACCCGTGAGGCTGCGCATGGAACGCGGGGACTTAGACGCGCTAGATGCCTGGCGCGAAGCCCAGCCCGATAAGCCCGGCCGCCCCGAAGCTGCCCGCCGCCTTATTCGCGACGCGCTTCAGGCCGCAGAAGGCACCCCGCCCGCCCGCGGCACATAGGGCTCGAAATCCACCACCAACGCATTGGCCCAGCGGTTGATCGCGCTCTTGAACTTCAGCTCGAGGCGCGCGATCTCCGCCCAATAGAAGGCATCCGTCGCCCGCAGCACATCACCGAACCCGCCCGAATTCTGCGGCACCACGCCGAGCAGCTGCGGCGGCACCCGGTGCGCGGCCAGCACATCATCCCTGGTCGTGTTCTTGATCCCCAGGAACTCGTCCTTCGCCGCCACCTCCGAAATCGGGATGATCTGGATGCCGTCCTTCTTGCCGGCCGGGCTGTACATGAACAGGTTGCGGAAATTGCCCGGCCCCTTGCTCTCCTTCAACGCCTGGCGCATCGCGTTGATGTCGCCCTCGTTCTGGGCCGGGTCGCTCACGTACATGATGAAGCCCGCGTGGCTGCCGTTGAGATAATAGCGGCGCCGAAACAGCGTCGCCCCCTCGTTCAAGAACGCCGACTGCAGGCCCGACAGATAATCCGGGATGCCGTAAATCTCCTGGTTGAGGTCGCTCTCCATGATCTGCAGCACCGATCCGGGCCGCAGCTCCGTCTCCACCCGCCAGTCTTCCACAAAGAAAAAGGTGCCCGGTTCCACCCCGCGCCGCGTGTAGCGCGCCATCGATCGCTGATAGCGCAGCGGCTCGCGCAGCATCGATTGCCGCTCTTCGACATAGCAATTGCCCAGGGCCAGAAAATCCAGCACCAGCGCCTCGAACGTCTCCCGGTCCATCCAGCGGCTCGGGATGAAGCGGCTGCTCATCATGTTGCGCTTGGCATAGATCGCGCTCGAGTGGTGCGGCCCCACCCGGAAGGCGCGTGCCAGCGCGTGCATGCTGATCGGCGGTTCATACCAGCGCCCGTTGCGCCAGCATTCCAGGCTGTCCAGAAACTCGCGCCGGTCCAGCACTGGCTCGGCATCGCCAAAGGCAAACACCTGCATCGGCGCTTCGGCCGCCGGCGCCGTGATCGATTCGGCAACTTCGCGCATATCCGTGCTCATCAGCTGATCTCCATGATGGTTTTGATTGTCGGGCTGTCCATGCCTTCCAGCGGCGCCGCATCCAGCGCGTGCATGATCGCCCAGGCCACATCGGCATGGCCAACGCCCCCGCCGCGCACGGCCTTATATGTCATCGCCTCGCCGCTGCCGGTCATAACCTTCCGAATTGCCATGAAACTTTGCGTCACATCGTGCCACCCGGCGTCATATTCGAACCGACGCCGGCCGATGATGTTCTTGGCGTGCAGCACCAGCCTGGTCTTCACCGTCACCGAATATTCGATGCCGACCACCGTCGGGAACCATTGTCGCACCAGCTGATACACCGCCGCGCCCACCCCCTTCTTGTCGATGCCGATGTGGGTGACGTTGTACTTGGCGGCGAACTTCCTGATCACCCGGTTTTGGTCTTCGAAATCCAGGCCCTTCATGCGCTCGCGCTCGAGCAGGCGGAACTTGCCGCCCGGCACCCGCGGCGGCGCGATCACGGCCAGCGCGGCATCATCGCCCTTCTCGCTCTCGTTCGGATCGTACCCGATCCACACCTCGCCGGCATAAGGCCGCGCCGCGAAATGCTTGTAATCCGCCGCCCAGGCCAGCCAGCTATCGACCTGGCAGCCCTGCATCATCGTCAACGGGAACTGGCTCAGCGTGTCATCGGTGAACTGGCAATCATAGAGGTTGGCATAGTCCTCGACGCTGTTTTCGCGCCGGATTTCGTCATGGTCGAACAGGTCGCAGCCGCCGGCCTCGGCATCGGTCAAGGTGACGATCTGCCGCCACACCCCGTCGCCGCACAGCGTGCCGCCGCGCAGCGCGCGCCAGCTGGTGTCGATATCGATCTGATCGGCCTTGGCCCGGCCCTTGTTGAAATCCGCGCCAGACCAGAATTCATGCGCTTCGTGGGTGATGCTCGATGGTGTCGAGAAAAACGTTCGCCGATATTTCTTCTGCGCCGCCATGCCGCTGGCGACCTTCTTCAATTTCTTGAAGCCATAGACCCAGAACATCTCATCGAAATAGAAATTCCCGTGATAGCCCTGCGCCGTCAGCGCATTGGTGCCCAGGAAGTGCAGCTCGGCCCCGTTCGACAGGCTGATCGGATCACCCGTCAGCTTCACGCCCACCTCGCCGGCGAACAGCACCATATAGGCGCGGAAGATGTGGGCCTGGGCCTTCGATGCCGAAAGAAATATCTGGTTGTGGCCGGTCTCCGCCGCGTCAACCAGCGCCTCGAAGGCAAAGTAAAAGGTCGCACCGATCTGCCGGCTCTTCAGGATCGCCCGCGTGCGCTGGCCCATCGCCGCGCGCCAGGTGCGCTGATAGCCAAAGCAGCGCTCGTCGAAATTGGCCTTCAGCTGCGCCAACTGCTCGTCGTCGAAGTGGTTGCGCACCCCCTTCTTCTTCGGCTTGGCGTTGCGCGCCGCGATGTTGGGATTGAGGTCGCCCTCGTGCCCGCCGGGCTCTTCGTATCGGCGCACCCGTGCCAGGCGTTCGATCTGCCGGCCCAGCAGATCAATCTCCTTGAAATCGGCCCCGGTCTTCTTGTCCTTCAGGATCAGCTGGCAGTACCGGATCTCGGTGACCGTCTCGATCCGCTTGATGACCGGATCATCGTCCCACTTGTCGCGCTGCTTCCACGCCTCGACCGTGGCGCGCTTCAGCCCCAGCTCGTCGGCGATATCGGTCACGCGCCAGCCCAGCCAGAACAGGGCTCTGGCACGGCGGCGGCTGTCGAAGGCGGGCGGTTGCAGATCCACGCCCTGTGCGTGCCACCGCCCCGCCCCCCATTCCCGCGCCACGCTTTGTGCAAAGCCTTCGCACAAAGCGTTCGGCTTGAAGTCGGGCCCGCGCCAATCGCTTGTTGCGGCCGCAGATCACTCTTTTTGCCCGCCCCAACTGCCCAGAGGGACCAGACATGGCCACCGCTTCGAAATTCTTCCGCGTCGCTGTCGAAGGCACCACCGTCGATGGCCGCACCATCAAGCGCAACTGGCTGGAAGAAATGGCCGCCAGCTACAATCCGGCCACCTATGCCGCCCGCATCAACTGCGAACATCTGCGCGGCTTCTCACCCGAAAAGCCCTTCTTCAGCTATGGCGATGTCACCGCCCTGAAGACCGAGGAAATTGATCTCGACATCGGCGGCAAGACCGAAAAGCGCCTGGCCCTGTTCGCGCAGATCACGCCAAACGCCGAATTCAGCCGGATCAACAAGGCCGGCCAGAAGGTCTTCAGCTCGATCGAGGTCAACGAAAATTTCGCCGGCACCGGCAAAGCCTATCTGGTCGGCATGGCCTGCACCGACAGCCCGGCCAGCCTGGGCACCGAACGCCTGGAATTCGCCGCCAAGGCCTCCAACAATTTCTACAGCCCGGCCATGGAAACCACCATCGAGGTCGAAGGCCTCGAACCAGCACCGGGCAGCGAGGCCGGCGCCATCGTCGCCGGCTTCAAGGCCCTGCTCGCCCACTTCACCAAGCCCGCCCAGGGCGAGCCGGAGCAAAAACCCCAAGAGCCTGCCAAACCCGCTGGCCCGGCCAACGACAACGCCGCGCTCACGGCCAGCGTCGCCGCGATCACCACGGCCCTGGCCGCCCTGCCCGATACGCTCACGAAGCTTGCCGCCGATCAGGCCGCCGCCACCAAGAAGGTCGCCGACGATCTGGCCGCGCTGACCGCCAAGCTGGGCAACACCGATGCCAATCCGCCCCGCAAGGATGCGCCCGGCGGCGTCGGCTTTGCCGCCACCGATTGCTGATCCAACCACCCGCCCACAGCCACCCAGCCACCCCGCCAGCCATCCGCCCGCCAAAGGACTCAACCCATGCGCAACGAAACCCGCGTCGCCTTCACCCGTTACAGCGAGCAGATTGCCCAGCTGAACGGCGTGCCCTCGGCGATGGTCAGCTTCACCGCCGCCCCCTCGGTGCAGCAGACCCTGGAAGACAAGATGCAGGAAACCAGCGCATTCCTGGCCGCCATCAACATGTTCGGCGTCACCGAACAGCAGGGCGAGAAGATTGGCCTGGGCGTGTCCGGCCCGATCGCCGGCCGCACCAACACCACCACCACCGATCGCGCCCCGCGCAACGTCAGCACCCTCGATGATCGCGGCTATCGCTGCGAGAAAACCGATTTCGACACGTTCATCCCCTATGCGCTGCTGGATGCCTGGGCGAAGTTCCCGGATTTCCAGACCCGCATCCGCAATCACATCATCCAGCGCCAGGCGCTGGATCGCATCATGATCGGCTTCAACGGCATCAGCATCGCCGCCACCACCGATCTCGTCGCCAATCCGCTGCTGCAGGATGTCAACAAGGGCTGGCTGCAGAAGCTGCGCGAGGAACGCCCGGCCGCCGTCATGTCCGATGGTGCCAGCACCGGTGCCAACATGATCAAGGTCGGCACGGCCGCCGGCAATGATTATCGCAACCTCGATGCCCTGGTCTTCGATATGGTCAACGAACTGATCGAGCCCTGGTATCGCGAATCGACCGATCTGGTGGTCATCGTCGGCCGCTCGCTGCTCGCCGACAAATATTTCCCCATCGTCAATGGCGCGGCCAGCGATGCCCCCAGCGAACAGATCGCCCGCGACACGATCATGGCCACCAAGCGCATCGGCAATCTGCCGGCGATGGCGGTGCCGTTCTTCCCGGCGACCTCGCTCATGGTCACCAGCCTCAACAACCTGTCACTCTACTGGCAGACCGGCGCCCGCCGCCGCAAGATCGAAGACAATCCCAAGCGCGACCGCATCGAGAATTTCGAAAGCTCGAACGACGCCTATGTCATCGAGGATCTCGGCAAGGCGGCGCTGGCCCAGAACATCACCCAGACCTGGTAAGCACCATGAGCTCGCCAGCACGCCAGCATCGTGAACGTATCCTCGCCGCGCAGGCCGCCAACGCGGCCCTGCCTGGCGTGGCCGCGCCGCCGCCGACCAGCGGCGCGGCCGCCACCGCCTACGAACAGATGCTGATGCAGCTGATCGAAGATCGCCAGCGCCTGAAGGATATCCAGTCGATCCAGAGCAAGATCGAGCTGAAGCGCGAGCTGCTGCCGAACTATGCCGCGTGGATCGAAGGCGTCCTCACCCAGGCCGCCGCCACCGGTCAGGCCGTGCAGGATGAAATCGTCGTCAACATCCTGCCCTGGCTTATCGATGTCGGCGATTATGCCCAGGCCATGACCCTGGCCGCCCACGTGCTGCGCTTCCGCCTGGTCCTGCCCGAACGCTTCAAGCGCACCGCGGCTTGCCTGGTCACCGAGGAAATCGCCGATGCCATCCTGGCCGCGCTCGGCGCCGGCGAGGTCATCACCCCGATCGACACCGCCCATATGCTCTTCCAGCTCGAAGAGACGGTGGCCGGCCATGACATGCCGGACGAGGTCGCGGCCAAGCTGCAGAAAGCCATCGGGCTGACCCTCGCCGCCGCCGCCGATATCGCCTCGCCCGACGATGCCAATGTCATCGCCGGCTTCGTCCCCGCCACCCGCACGGAGGCCTTGGCCCGCCTGCGCCGCGCCATCGCGCTGGATCCGCGCGCCGGCGTGAAAAAGGCCATCGAATCGCTTGAACGCGCGCTCCGCAAGGAACCCGCCACACCCGAACCCGCCAGCACCACTGGCTAACCCAGCTCGCCCCCGGCGCTCGGCGGCGGGGAGACAGGGCGTCAGGACACCGCCTGCGGTGACCCCCGCGCCCAGCCTCCCCCCACCGCCGTAAACCGGCATCACCCAGGGAGAAGACCGCCAATGTCCGCCTTCATCTCCCTTCCGCCTGCCGGTGACAGCGCCCCGCCCAGCACACCGGACAGCGTCGCGTTCGATGGCTTCTATCCCGCCCTCTCGCTCGCCGCCGCCCGCGCCGCCATGCGCATCCCCACAGACATCACCGATGCCCGGCTGCGCGATGCCCTGGCCGCTGCGATGCTCGAAATCGCCGACGATCTCACCCAATGGCGCGCCGTGCAGGATGCCGCCGGCTTCGCGGTGCTGGCCGATTGCAGCGACCGGATGATCGCCGGTGAGAAGCGCCTGGTCCTGCTCTGGCGCCGCGCCGTCCACCACCTGGCCGCCGCCGATCTGGCCGAGATCCAGCGCGGGCCAGACAGCACGCCGGCAGGCAGCGACCGCGCCGCACAGCTCGACAGCACCGCCGCCGATCATCGCCGCAACAGCCGCTGGGCTGTCCGCGACATGCTCGGCATCCCGCACACCACCATCGAACTCATCTGAAGGGTCAA
>JAGWXN010000134.1 GCA_018969885.1 Betaproteobacteria bacterium
GATTCCCCTTCCGCGAGTGCCGCGTCAACATGAACCGCCTGGTGCGCGCGATGAAAATTGCCCAAGCCGAGATGCACGATGCCAATCGACTGCTGGGTTGGCGGATAGCGCAGCGCAAGGCCGCCGCTGCGTTCTGCTGGTGCGACGCGCAGCGACAGCCGCGGTAGCGGCGACGTGGACCCCTTCATGCGGCGGCTCAGCGCAATGCCGGCTGAACCGGGTCTGCCGGGTCGGCCCAATCGGAATTTGGGATGAGCGGATACCAGCCGGGTCGGCCCGGGTCGCGGTCGTAGGGATAGGGCCCCAGTTCAAGAAACAGCTCGTGATAGCGCTCGACCTTGTCGTGATCGAGCCTGATACCGAGCCCGGGTCCATCCGGCACGGCGATGGTGCCGTCCACGTAGCGCATGGGCCCGCCTTCGATCACATCATCGGTCAGATGGTGGTAATGCGCATCGGCGCTATAGCCCAGGTTGGGAAGGACTGCGCCCAGATGCAGCATGGTGGCGAGCTGCACCCCGAGCTCACCCGATGAATGCACCGCCACGCCCAGGCCAAACGTGTCGCAGAGCCCGGCCGCCTTGATACAGGGCCGGATACCGCCCCAGAAGGTGGTGTCGAGCAGCACAACATCCACCGCGCGCTGGGCGATGTTTGCAGCCAGCTGTTCGAAGTTGACCACCACGGTGTTGGTCGCCATGGGAATCCGGACAAACTCACGCAGTCGCGCAAGCTGCGGCATGCCGAAAACCGGATCTTCGAAATAGTCGTTGTTGAAGGGCTCGATCGCGCGACCGAATTCAATCGCATCAGCGAGCGACCAGGCGCAGTTGGGATCATGGCGCAAGCGCTCCCCCGGAAACGCGCTGGCAAGGGCGCGATAACACTCGAGCTCGTAGCGCGGCGCAAACACACCGCCCTTCAGCTTATGGCTCCTGAAACCGTGGCGCGCTTTAAGCGCCCGCGCGTGATCGATCAGCTGCTCGATGCTTCGCACCTCGCCGTGGCCGTCGGCGTCGGCATACCGAAAGAACAGATAGGAGGCGAATTCGACGCGGTCGCGGACCCGCCCGCCCAGAAACTCGGAGACCGGGATACCCAGTTTCTGCCCGATGATGTCGAGGCAGGCGAATTCGAGCGCAGCGTGAATCTGGGTGCGGTTGTTGTAAAGGCTCGCCGTGGGATTACAAATGGCGAAGCGCATGGATTCGAGCCGGAACACATCATGACCCTTCAGGTAGGGAAGGAGCCCGGTGACCGCGGCGCTTGCCGCTTCGCCGCCCCCGCCAAACTCACCGAGCCCCACATAACCGTCGTCGGTTTCGACTTCGACCAGGGTGCGAACGAAGCGCCCCCAATGCGCGCCGTTGCTGTGACGAAGCGGAGCCTCGAGGGGCACCGTCACGGGGGTGGCGCGGAGCGCGGCGATTCGGGTTCGGCTCATCGGACGATCGAAGCGGGTTGGAGGAAAGAGTGGGCGTCGCGCACGGGGGGCTGGCGGCGCACGTACCGGCGTTAGAACGCTCGTCGAGTATACAAGTGCTTCGCGCCTCCAAATCCGGGTGCTAACATCGAGCCGCCCCGATCAATGGTTTGTTGCGAATAGTGCGATGAGCCCTGCGCCGCACGGAGATCCCCATGCTCGAATGCAAAGTTCATGGCGCGCTCGATCTGCGCGTCGGCTCAGTACCGGTTCCTGAACCCGGTCCAGGAGAGGTGCTGCTCCGCCTGGGCGCAGCCGGCATCTGCGGCTCCGACATGCACTACTACTTTCATGGTTGCGTGGGTGCGTTTCGGATCCGCGAGCCGCTCACGCCGGGCCATGAGGCCTCTGCCGTGGTTGCCGGCGTGGGCGCAGGCGTCACTCGGGTCCGCGCGGGCCAGCGCGTAGCGGTCAATCCGTCGCGTCCGTGCGGCGCCTGCCCGGGCTGTCGGGAGGGTCGCGAGAATCTGTGCGCAAACATGCGGTTTCTGGGCAGTGCGAGCGTGTTCCCTCATGTACAGGGAATGTTTCGCGAATACTTCCTTATGCCCCAGTCGCAGTGCGTCCCGGTCGCCGACTCCGTGCCGCTCGATGAGCTCGCCATGTCCGAGCCGCTGGCGGTGGCGCTTCACTCTGCGACGCGGGCCGGCAACCTGCTCGGGCGGCGGGTACTGATCACCGGCTCGGGCACCATCGGCTGCATGATGGTGCTCGCGGTGCGGCTTGCGGGCGCGGCCCATGTCTCGATCACCGATGTGGTCGACCACCCGCTCTCGGTGGCGCGTCAGGTGGGCGCCGACCAGGTAATTCGCATCGATCAGCTGCCTCCGGGCACACGACTCGCTGAGGTCTGCGGCGGCGAGCCCGATGTGGCCTTCGAGGTCTCGGGGGCGCCGTCCGCGCTGGTCGCCTGCATGGAAACCGTGCGTCGGGGGGGCGTGATCGTTCAGGTGGGCACCCTGCCGGTCGAGGGAATGCATCTGCTTGCCAACCAGATCATGGCGCGTGAGCTCGACCTCCGCGGCTCGTTCCGGTTCGGTCATGTCTTTGAGCAGGCGGTGCACGCGATTGCGGGCCGGCGGGTTGACGTGAGGCCCGTACTCAGTGGATCGTATCGTCTGACCGAGGCGGCTGCGGCGATCGAGCGGGCGCGCGACAAGACCGTCAGCATGAAGGTTCAGTTGGTACCGGGTTGACCCGGCTGCTGCCAGTTCAAAAACAATTCAACAGGAGACACACATGAAACATCTCGCAGGGTTAATGATTGCCGCGGCTGCGCTGGCGGCAGTAGCGCCGGTCGGCGCGCAAACCAAGCTCAAGTGGGCGCATGTCTATGAAACCTCCGAGCCTTATCACCGCTGGTCGGTCTGGGCGGGCGAGGAGATCAAGAAACGCACCAATGGCAAGTACGAAGTCCAGGTGTTCCCGGCTTCATCGCTGGGCAAAGAAACCGATATCAACCAGGGCCTTCAGCTCGGCACGGTTGACATGATCATTTCGGGCCTGTCGTTTGCGGCGCGAAGCTTCCCCCGCATTGGGGTGGGTTACTACCCGTTCACGTTCCGTGACGGTAACCACCTGGTTTCGTGGTCCAAGAGCCCGGCCTTTCGCGAACTCGCAGATGGCTATGAGGCCAAGACGGGCGTGCACATCACCTCCATGACCTATTACGGCGCGCGTCATACTTCTTCGAATCGGGCCTTCAAAGACTGCGCCGGCATGAAGAACCTCAAGATCCGCGTACCTGATGTGCCTGCCTACATGGCCACGCCCCGCGCCTGCGGCGCCAACCCCACGCCGATCGCCTTCGCCGAGGTCTACCTGGCGCTGCAAAACGGCACGGTCGAGGCCCAGGAAAATCCGCTGCCCACCATCGAGGCCAAGAAGTTCTACGAGGTGCAGAAGCACATCATCCTCACCGGCCACATTGTTGATGCGGTTGCCACGCAGGTTGCCCCGCATATCTGGAAAAAGCTCACCGCTGACGAGAAAAAAATCTTCTCGGAAGTCACCCTCGAGGCCGCAGCACGGGGTACCGCCGAAATCCTCAAGCGCGAGGTCGAGCTGGTGGATGAGTTCCGCAAAAAAGGTCTGACCGTGACCGAGGTCGATCGAAGCGACTTTCAGAAGGCCGTCCTGAAGGCGGTACCGATGGAGTCCATGGGCTACAGCAAGGCCGACTGGGACAAGATCCAGGCGATCAAGTAAGCGCCCGGCTGCAAACCCCGGGTACGCTCCGCTGGATGCGTGGTTGGGCCACTTGCGTAAGCGCTCCAAGTGGGCGCTGCGTCTGGCTCTTGGGTTTGGGCCTCGCGCCCAGCCTGCGCGTCCGGGTCGCCCAACGGCGCGCCCCGCCCTCGTGATCGGTTGCCGGTCGCACGCCGCAAGATCCCGCCACGCCTCGGGCGGGGATCTCGCGACGGGGTCTGTGCAACCGATCCGTCTTTAACCCGTCCACCGGTAAGCCCCTATGACTCCGGATAGCGACTCTCCTGTGCTCGACGAATCGGGGCACTTCCATGCCAAGGATGCGCCCATCGATCTGTCCGTGTATCGCTGGGAAGACTGGCTCACGCTTGTCATGTTCTGGCTGCTCGCGTTCACGGTCTTCTACCAATTTTTCACCCGCTATGTGCTCAACGATTCGGCCAGCTGGACCGAGGAGATCGCACGGTATTTCCTGGTGGTGGTCACCTTTCTCGGGGCATCGATGGGCGTGCGCCGTAACAGCCACATTCATGTCGAATTTGTCTATCGCTACCTTCCCGCCATAGTGGGGCGCGCGCTTTCAACCTTTGTCGACCTCATTCGCATTGCCTTTCTCGGCTATGCAAGCTGGCTTTCGATCGAGTTGGTGCCGCGCATGAACAATCTGAGCATGACAGTGGTGGATCTTCCAATGAGCTGGGTCTACGGTTTTGTTGCGCTCGGTTTTATCCTCATGACTTATCGCGCTATTCAGGTGGCGGTGCTGCACCGGCGACGAGGCTGGAGCGTACTCGAGCGGCCTGGTGAAGACCATGACGGCCCCAGCCCCCTGCCGCAGGCGCCCGGTCGAGGAGAGCGGGCATGAACGCGTTCTTCTTCGGCTCGTTTCTCGCCGCGATGTCCACTGGCATTCCGATTGCAATCGCGATGGCGATCGGGTCGCTCGCCTACATCTGGCTGTCGGGAACCATTCCGCCGCTCACGGTGGTTCATCGCATGGTGGGCGGCGTGGATAGCTTTCCCCTCCTTGCCGTGCCGTTCTTCATCTTCGCCGGCAATCTCATGAACTCTGCCGGGATCACCAACCGCATCTACGACTTCGCGCTTGCGCTGGTGGGCTGGATGAAAGGTGGGCTGGGGCATGTGAATGTTGTGGGGTCGGTGGTGTTTGCCGGCATGTCGGGCACTGCAGTGGCCGATGCTGCTGGCCTGGGCACCATCGAGATCAAGGCCATGAAAGATCATGGCTATCCGGTGGAATTTGCAGTGGGAATCACGGCCGCTTCATCGACGCTTGGCCCCATTATTCCGCCCTCCTTACCCATGGTGATTTACGGTGTGCAGGCGAACGCATCGATCGGCAAGCTCTTTGCCGCGGGCTTTGTGCCTGGCATCGTCATGGCGGTCTTCATGATGTTCATGGTGGCTTGGTACGCACGGGTGCGCAAATACGGCGCAGACATCGCGTTTTCCTGGCCGCGGATGGGGGGCGCGTTCGTCGAACTGCTCGCTGTGGCGGTTGTCGCTTTCGCGCTTTTCCGCTTGTGGGGCGACAAAGAACTGGGCGGACTCTTCAAGTTCGGTCTGCCGCTTGCCGCGGTGTTGATTGTTGATCGCTGGATGAAGTTCCGTGCGTTCATGGCGCTGCTTACGCCGGTAATCCTGATTGGCGGCATGGCCTCGGGGCTGTTCACACCGACTGAGGCTGCAGTGGCTGCGGTTGCCTGGGCGCTGTTCCTCGGCTTCGTCTGGTACCGCACGCTCAACTGGCGGATGCTGGTAAAGATCTCGATGGACACCATCGAAACCACCGCAACCGTGTTGTTCATTGTGGCCGCGGCATCTATTTTTGCCTGGGTGCTCACCACCACCCAGGTTACCGAGGCCATTGCGCATTGGGTGCTGTCCATCAGCAGCGAGCCCTGGGTGTTTCTGCTGCTGGCCAATCTGTTCCTGTTGTTTGTGGGCTGCTTCATGGAGACGATTGCAGCGATCACGATCCTGGTTCCGGTGTTCTCACCCATCATCGCAAAGCTCGGTATCGACCCGATTCATTTTGGCCTGGTGATGGTGCTGAACCTCATGATCGGGCTGCTCACGCCACCGGTCGGCATGGTTCTCTTTGTACTTGCCAAGGTCTCGAAGCTATCGTTCGAGCGCACGGTGGTGGCGATCGCCCCCTGGATGCTTCCCCTGTTCGCAACGCTCATCCTCATCACTTTCGTTCCCGAAGTGGTGTTGTGGTTGCCGCGCCTGCTCTATCCCTGATGGTTTGAGGTGATCTGATGAACCAGCCTGTCTCGCTGATCCGCCGGCCTACGCTACGCCTGAATCCTCATGATGATGTCGTGATCGCTGCTCGACCAATTGCAGCCGGTACCCGAATTGATGATGAGAGCATCGCCTGCGTTGACGCGATTCCCGCAGGCCACAAGCTGGCGGTACGCGCGATCGCGCAAGGTGCGCCGGTGAGGCGCTACAACCAGATCATTGGCTTTGCCACCCAGCCCATTGCCGCGGGCCAACACGTGCATGTCCATAACCTCGGCTTCGAAATGTTCGAGCGCCAGTACGATGTCGGCGTAGACCGGCGACCGATCGAGGCCCCCGCCGAACCCGCAACCTTCTCAGGCATCCGGCGACCGGACGGCCGGGTGGCCACCCGCAACTACATCGGCGTGATCGCCACGGTGAACTGCTCAGCCTCGGTATCACGGTTCGTGGCCCAGCACTTTACCCCCGAGGTGATGACGCAGTATCCGAATGTCGATGGCGTGGTGCCGATCTCTCATGCTTCGGGCTGCGGCATGGACACGCAGGGCGCGGGTATCGACGTGCTTCGCCGAACGATTGCGGGCTACAGCCGGCATGTGAATTTCGCGGGCGTGGTCATCATTGGGCTCGGTTGTGAATCCAATCAGATGGATGCGCTCTTTCATGCGCAGGGCCTGGGCGAGAACGCGCAGTTAAAGCCGCTCATCATCCAGACGAGTGGCGGCACCCGTAAAACCGTGGAGGCGGGCATTGCAGCGGTCAAGGCCATGCTGCCGGCTGCCAATGCGGTGCGGCGCGAGCCTGTGCCCGCAAGCTATCTCACGGTGGGGCTGCAGTGTGGCGGCTCGGATGGTTATTCCGGCATCACCGCCAACCCGGCGCTGGGCGCGGCCTGCGATCTGTTGGTTGCGCATGGCGGCACGGTCATCCTGTCCGAAACGCCCGAGATCTATGGCGCCGAACACTTGCTCACGCGCCGCGCGGTATCGCAGGAGGTGGCGGACAAGCTGATTCGCCGGATTCGGTGGTGGGAGGCCTACACCGCCAAGAATGATGGCAGCATGGATAACAACCCCTCGCCCGGCAACAAGGCGGGCGGTCTCACCACGATCCTGGAGAAATCGCTGGGCGCGGTGGCCAAGGCCGGTACGACCGATCTGGTGGATGTTTTTGAATATGCCGAGCCCGTCACGTCGCATGGTTTCGTGTTCATGGATACCCCGGGTTATGACCCGGTATCGGCCACAGGCCAGGTGGCGGGTGGAGCCAATCTGATCTGCTTCACCACGGGGCGCGGTTCGGTTTATGGGTGTAAGCCCGCGCCGTCGATCAAGCTTGCCACCCACAGCGCGCTCTATGAGCGCATGAGCGAGGACATGGATATCAACTGCGGACCGATCATCGACGGGTCGGTGAGCGTAGCGCAGAAAGGGCGCGAGATTTTCGAGCGCATGCTGAAGGTGGCAAGCGGCGAACCGAGCTGTAGCGAGGCGCTGGGCATTGGTAACGATGAGTTCGTGCCCTGGCAGCTGGGCGCCGTGATGTAGGTGGGCCTGGGCGGCGCGGGTCGGGCGGGCCTTGAGCCGACGACCTCGAGCTAAGGCACCTGGAACCGGCAACGGGGAGCCGAGCACCGACTGGGCGCGACTTTTTTCCGCTTCTGGCTGATATGCGTCACACGTCCTCGACGCGGGTGTGACGAATGCCGCAGTCAGCCGGCGGGGCTCTCGCAATACTGGGGCTTCCCTCGTTTCTCAACTCTCGGGAGCCCCCCATGAACTACGACACCGCGCTTGTGCCAAGCGTCACCGACCTCACCGATGCCAGCCCCGGGCAAAGCCACAGCGCCTTCGACCCGCTTCAGCTGATTGTTGATCCAGCGGGCGCGCTAGAGGCCGCGCGCCGCATGGAGGCCACCTGTCGCAGCGGGCTGCGGTTTTTCAGCGACTTCCGTCGCGTCCGGTCACTTGATGAGCTCGATGCCGTCGAACTCGACGGCGACGCCGAGCTGGTCGAGGACACTTACTCGCCATTCGATTCCGGTTTCGACCCCGATTTTTCGCGGCGTCTGTAAGCCTTCAGCCCGGCGTGTCAAAGCCATAGAGGCGCGCCGGGTTATCCACCAGAATTTTCTGTCGCAACGCGGGGCTTGCAGCCCAACGGCACATCAGGTTGTAGAGCGTGATCGTGCCGGTCTCGTGCGCAAACGACAGATGTGGATCATCGCTTCCCCAGATCAACCGATCGGGTGCTGCCGCGGCGAGCGCCTGCATCATCGGTGCCACGTTGTTGTAGTGCGGCGCCTCGCGCGAAACCCGGTAGAAGCCGGTGAGCTTGACCCAGTGCCGTCCCGACCCCGACTCCAGCAGCCGGAGTAGCTTTACAAAGCCCGGTTGCTCGGGGCCAAGCGCAGCCGCAAACATCCCCAGGTGGGCAAGCGTGCAATCGACCTCGAGGTCGGCGATACGCGGGAGCAAGCGCTCAGTGAGCCAACCCGGCAGTAGAAAATCCAGATGCCAGCCAAACGCCTGGCAGCGCTTCTCGAGCAGGTTGATACGCGGCAGAAGCCGCTCCGCCAAGCCCTCTTCGGGCGGATGGATCGGTGACACATTGATCCGGATGCCACGAACGTTCTGGCGATGTAACGACTCAAAGAGGGCGTCGGGCGCATCTTCGTCGATGTCAACGATGCCCCGGCAGGCGTCACCCATCTGAGCCATGGCTTCGAGCTGGCAGCTGTTGTCGCGCAGATAGGCGCTGGGCTGCACAAACACGAAGCGCTCGATACCGATCCGGCGTGCGCGCGTGAGGTAGTCCGCGAGTGGCGCTATGGGCGGTTGGTAGCGCAGCTTCGGGTCGCGATAAGGAAACCGGGCAGGGTCGCCAAACACATGGAAATGGCTATCGCAGGCGTATGCCGGCGCCGGGATGTCGGGATCGATGGTTTCGTTCAAAGGGGTCTGCCGATAAAGGGTG
>JAGWXN010000135.1 GCA_018969885.1 Betaproteobacteria bacterium
ATCTGGCGACCGATTGCGTCGCACAGCGAGGCAAGCGACTGAGCCTCTTCCTCAAGAAACAGGTCGACCACCGATTGCGCGGCAACCAGCCGGAATTCGCGCGGATTGAACTGCCCGGCTTCGCGCTGAATCTCGCGCAGAATTTCATAGCAAACGGTACGCGCCGTCTTGATCTGCCCGGTGCCCGAGCAGGTGGGGCAGGGCTCGCACAGCACACGCGCAAGCGACTCGCGCGTGCGCTTGCGGGTGATTTCGACCAGGCCCAGCGAAGTGAAGCCGTTGATTCCGATTCGGGTGTGGTCGCGCTGCGCCGCCTTGCGAAGCTCGGCAAGCACCGCGTCGCGATGCGCGCTGTCTCGCATGTCGATCAGGTCGAGCACAATGATGCCGCCCAGATTTCGCAGGCGGAGCTGACGCGCGATGGCATGGGCAGCTTCCAGGTTGGTGCGAAATACCGTGTCTTCGAAATTGCGGCCGCCCACAAAACTGCCGGTGTTCACATCGATGGTCGTCATGGCCTCGGTCTGATCGATGATCAGGTAGCCGCCAGACTTCAGATCCACACGACGGGAGAGTGCACGCTCGATTTCCTGTTCGATGCCGTGAAGTTCGAACACCGGCCGCTCGGAGGCGTGAAGGCGTAGCCTGCGGGTCATCGCGGGCATCCACGCTGAAGCAAACTCCTGCATCTGGGCCAGTGCTTCGCTGGAATCAACGATCACGGCACTGGTCGTCTCACCGGCAAGATCACGCAGCACCCGCTGGGTGAGCGCAAGCTCCTGGTAGATGAGCGAGGGGGCGGTACGCGTGCGGGATCCGTCCAGAATCTGCTGCCAGCGGCGCCTGAGATAGGCAATGTCGGCGACGAGCTCCTCGCTACTTGCCTCCTCGGCGAGCGTGCGCACGATGAAGCCGCCTTTTTCGTCGGCGGGCACCAGCGCCTGCATCCGGCTGCGAAGCGCCTCACGCTCCTGCTCATCGCCAATCCGCTGGGAAACGCCGATGTGCGGCTCATGCGGCAGATAGACCAGTAGCCGACCAGCGATGCTCACCTGAGTCGACAGGCGAGCGCCCTTGGTGCCAAGCGGATCCTTGATGACCTGAACCAGAAGGGGTTGCCCCTCAAACAGGAGCTTCTCAATGGGCTGCTGGGCGCCGGTGGGCGCATGGGAGTGACGCGACTGCCAGAGGTCGGCCACATGAAGAAATGCGGCACGCTCCAGGCCGATATCGATGAAGGCTGACTGCATGCCCGGGAGCACGCGCGAGACGCGTCCGAGGTAAAGATTGCCAACCAGTCCGCGCGATACCGACCGCTCGATCAGGAGTTCCTGGACCACCCCCTGCTGCACGATGGCCACGCGCGTTTCGTGCGCGCGATGATTGACGAGAATCTCTTCGGTCATGATGCGGCGCGACCTGCGTGGCCCAGTAGCCGTGAGGTTTCGTAAAGAGGGAGGCCCATGATCGAACTGTAGCTGCCTTCAATTCGCCGCACATGGCGCGCGATCGCACCCTGAATGCCATAGGCGCCCGCCTTGTCCATGGGCTCACCGGTTGCGACGTAGGCCTCGAGTTCGGTTTTCGGGATGCGAGCAAAGGTGACTCGCGAAACATTGACCATGGAGTCGGTACGCGAGCTGCCGCGCGCGACGGCGACTGCCGTGATCACCCGGTGCGTGCGACCCGCCAGGCGGGTGAGCATGTCGAGCGCCTCGGCCGCGTGTGCGGGCTTGCCGAGGATCGTGCCGCCGATGGCAACCGTGGTGTCGGCCACCAGGATGGGGGCCGCTGGCAGCGCGAGCCGCGTGAGCCGCTCGCGCGCAGCCGCAGCCTTGGCAAGTGTTACGCGCAGTACGTATTTGCCAGGGTCTTCGCCCGGGCGCACGCGCTCTAGCGCCTCGGCGTCTTCGTCGGCACCGGGTGCCAGCAGCCGGAAGGACACGCCGATCTGCTCGAGGAGCTGCTGCCGGCGCGGACTGCGCGAGGCAAGGTAGATGAAAGGGAACTCGGGGAGCGGCATCAGGTCAGTCGCGGTGATAGGGATGTCCGGTGAGGATAGACCAGGCGCGAAAGAGCTGCTCGGCCAGCACCACGCGCACCAGCGGGTGGGGCAGGGTGAGACTGGAGAGCCGCACCAGCTCATCGGCTTCGTCACGAAGCGCAGGATCAATGCCATCGGGGCCGCCGATGACCAGCGCAACCGGTGCTCCGCGATCACGCCACGCACCCACGCGCTGCGCGAACTGCCGTGTGGTCTGATCGCGGCCGCGCTCATCCAGCACGACCCGCCAGGCGCCCGGCATGATGGCTGAGCGGATCCGGTCGGCCTCGCGTTGCATCCAGACCGCTGGCGAGCCGCTCGCGCTGCGGGGCTCGGCGCGTACCTCACGCCATTCAAGCGCGAGCTCGGCGGGCAGCCGGGCGCTGTAATCGGAAGCGGCGGTGTCGACCCAGGCCGGCATCTTGGTGCCGACCGCGATCACCCGGATGCGCACAGCTCAGGTGCTGCCGGTGCGCTTGCTGGCTGGGGCCTTAGCGGGACGCGCTGCGCGGGGGCTGCGTGGCGAGGCGCCAGCCGGCGCGGCGGGTGGGGGAGAGGCCCGTTTGGAAGCGCCTGCGCGCGTGGCGGGTGATGTGGCGCTGCGCTTTCCGCTGGCAGCGGGTCCGGCAGCCGACGGAGCAGCGCGTTTGGCAACGTTGGCAGGCGATGGAGCGGCGCGCTTGGCGCCAGTGGCGGGCGAAGACGCAGCGCGCTTGGCACCGGCGGCAGGCGATGATGCGGTTCGCTTTCCGCCGGTGGCCGCGCTCCGCTTGGCTGGCGCGGCAGCATCGACCGACGGCGCGGCGTCGGCTGCTGAAGGCGCGCTTGCGGGTTGCCCCGTGCGCTGAGCAGCTCGCCGCGCTGCCGGCTTTTTCTCCGGCCCAACCTTGAGGCTGACGGGCTTTGCGCCCCACAGCTCTTCGAGCCGGTAGTAAGCCCGGATCGCCGGCTGCATGATGTGCACCACCGCATCACCCAGATCAACCAGTACCCACTCGCCACTTTCCTCGCCTTCGACCGACACCACCTGGCCGCCCGCCGCCTTGACCTTGTCGCGAACATGCGCTGCGAGCGCGCGCGTCTGTCGGTTGGATGAGGCGGTGGCCACGATCACGCGATCGAACAGTTCCGTCTGTCCGATGGTGTTGAAGACCTGGATATCCTGGGCCTTGATGTCATCAAGTGCGTCGACGATAACCCGCTGCAGCTTTCGCAAATCCATGAGCAGTGCCTGTGTCAGGGCTGGCCGCGCGCCGGGCGGTACAGCTGGTGGTGGTCAATATAGTTGAGAATGCCTGCGGGGAGTACCGCGGCCGGCCGCTCGCCAGCCAGCAGTTGTTCGCGCAGACGCGTAGCTGATACTGGCACAAAAGGCATGCCGAAGAATACGATGGCACCGCTTGGTGCCTCGGGTAAGGTGTCGCGCCCGTGTTCGGCGACCAGTGCCTCAACCGAATCCGGCAACCGCGCGAGGCTGATTTGCTCACGCCGCGTGACCGCAATGTGCGCTAGGGTGAGCAGTTCCTGGTAGCGCCGCCAGGTGGCGAGATTACGCAGCTGATCGCTGCCCAGCAGCAGAACCAGCACCGCATCTCGTCCCAACTCGTGTCTCAGTTCGCCCAGCGTATCGACCGTGTAGGTGTTGCCGCCGCGACGCACTTCGCGGTCATCGAGAACGAAGCCGCGATGACCGGCGATCGCGCGCCGCACCATTTCCAATCGGTGCTGCGAGTCGGTGCTGGTCTCGCCTTTCTGCCAGGAAATGGCGGTGGGCAGGAAGCGGATCTCATCAAAGCCATAGGCCGCCTGCGCCGCGCGGGCGAGCGCCACGTGGCCGATATGGATCGGATCGAAGGTGCCGCCCAGCAGCCCGATCCGAGTGGGGCGGGCGTTCATGCCCAATCGCGCGGCTTTAGAAAATCGTACAGCTTTGACTCGGGGGTGCCGGGTTCGGGATGCCAGTTGTAGCGCCAGCGTACGACCGGCGGCATGGAGCAGAGGATCGACTCGGTACGACCGCCCGATTGCAGACCGAAGAGCGTACCGCGATCGAAGACCAGATTGAATTCCACGTAACGGCCGCGTCGGTAGGCTTGAAAGTCGCGCTCGCGTTCGCCCCAGGCGAGATGCTTGCGTCGCTCGACGATCGGCACATAGGCGTCGGTGAACGCATTGCCCACGCTTTGCATCAGGGCGAACGATCGCTCGAACCCAGGCTCACTCAGATCATCAAAAAAGATGCCGCCCACGCCCCGCGCCTCGTTGCGGTGTTTGAGGAAGAAATAGTCATCGCACCATTTCTTGTAACGGGCATGGGTATCGTCGCCAAATGCCGCGAGGCTCGCCTTGCAGACCTGGTGAAAATGGCGCGCGTCCTCCTCGAAGGGGTAGTAGGGCGTGAGATCCATGCCGCCGCCGAACCACCAGATGGGCTCGGATTGCCCAGGTTCGTTGGTGGCAAACGCAATAAAAAAACGGACATTGAGATGAACCGTGGGTACGTAGGGGTTGCGCGGATGGATGACCAGCGATACGCCCATTGCCTCGAACGGGCGACCGGCGATCTGTTGGCGGTGCGCGCTGGCCGATGCCGGCAGCCGGTCGCCGCGCACATGCGAAAACAGCACGCCCCCGCGTTCGAGGACCTGTCCTTCCTCGATCACGCGGGTGATGCCGCCCCCGCCCTCTGGACGCTGCCAGGCATCGGTCTCAAACCGGTTGCCGTCGCAGCCCTCGAGCGCGGCGACGATCCGGGCCTGTAGACCCGTGAGGTAGGTGCGCACCGCATCGATGTCGGGAGTCTGCGCGGCAGGGGCGTTGGCAGTCATGGGATGCGCCTTGAAGGAAGACGATGCGGAACTGGCATGCGGAGCGATGGCCGATCAGCCGCGCGCCGAGCGGCCGATTGCGCGGTGGCCGATGTCACGGCGCAGCTGCATGCCGTTGAATCCGACGGTTTCGATCACTCGGTAGGCGCGTGTTTGCGCCACGCGTACCGAGTCGCCGAGCGCGGTGACGCAGAGCACTCGTCCGCCTGCGGTGACGGTGGTGTGCCCGTCGCCCTCGGCCGTGCCGGCATGAAACACCATGCAATCGTCGCCCACGGCATTGCCCTGTGCGGGCAGGCCGTGGATCGGGTCACCCCGTCGCGGTTCCTCCGGGTAGTGGGCGGCTGCGAGCACCACGCCGAGCGCAGTGCGTCGGTCCCACTCGATATCGGTCCGGTCGAGTTCGCCGTCAATGGCGTGTTCGATGATGCGAGCGAAGTCGCCCCGCATGCGCATCATGATGGGCTGGGTTTCCGGGTCGCCCAGCCGGCAGTTGAATTCGAGCGTACGGGGCTTGCCCGCCGCATCGATCATGAGGCCAGCGTAGAGAAATCCGGTGTAGGGGGTGCCTTCGGAGGCCATTGCTTCGACCGTGGGGCGGATGATTTCGCGCATTACGCGCGCGTGCACCTCGGGTGTGATGACAGGCGCTGGCGAGTAGGCGCCCATACCGCCGGTGTTGGGTCCCTGATCGCCGTCGGCAAGCCGCTTGTGGTCCTGGCTGCTGGCAAGCGGCAGGATGTTGCGGCCATCCACCATGACGATGAAGCTCGCCTCCTCGCCTTCAAGGAAGTCTTCGATCACCACCCGGGCACCCGCGTCGCCCATGCGGTTGTCGACCAGCATGGCGTCGATGGCGGTGTGGGCCTCGGCGACCGTCTGGGCAACCACCACGCCTTTACCCGCCGCGAGTCCGTCGGCCTTGATGACGATCGGCGCGCCGCGCTCCGCGACCCAGTCGCGGGCCTGCCCGGCATCGGAGAAGGTCTGGTAGGCAGCGGTGGGGATGCCGTGCCGGCTCATGAAGGCCTTCGCAAAATCCTTGGAGGATTCGAGCCTCGCGGCCGCGCGAGTGGGCCCGAAGATGCGCAGGCGTTTTTCGCGAAACAGATCGACGATGCCCGCGGCGAGCGGGGCTTCCGGGCCGACGATCGTAAAGCCGACCTTCTCACGCAGGGCGAACTCGGCCAGCTCGGCGATGTCGGTAATGGGCAGGTTCTTGAGCCCAGGCTCGCGCGCGGTACCCCCGTTGCCGGGCGCTACGAACACCTGGGAGACGCCTGGTGATTGCGCCAGGCGCCAGGCGAGCGCGTGTTCACGGCCTCCGGAGCCGACAACGAGCAGTTTCATGAGATGGGCGTTAGCGGATGATCGGTTGGTGGCCGCATGCAGTCGGACTCAGCTGGTTTCGTCGAACTCGGCGTTGGTATAGACCTGCTGGACGTCATCGAGGTTCTCGAGGGCATCAAGGAGCTTCTGCATTTTCTGGGCGTCTTCGCCAGCGAGCGGGGCCGCGGTTTCGGCGCGCATGGTGATCTCGGCGACTTCGGCTTTGAGCCCGGCCTTGTCCAGCGCGGCTTTGACCGAGTGGAAATCGCCTGGTTGGCAGATGACTTCGATTCCGCCTTCATCGTCGGTCAGAACATCTTCGGCGCCAGCCTCGATTGCGGCCTCCATCACACGGTCTTCCGAGGTACCCGGCACGTACAGCAACTGGCCGCAGTGCCTGAACATGAAGGACACCGAGCCGTCGGTGCCGAGGTTGCCACCGTGCTTGGAGAAGGCGTGTCGTACCTCGGCAACGGTTCGGGTCCGATTGTCGGTCATGCAGTCGACGATGACCGCTGCGCCGCCGATGCCATAGCCCTCGTAGCGGATTTCTTCGTAGGAGGCACCGTCCAGGCCGCCCGCGCCGCGCTGGATGGCACGTTGCAGGGTGTCCTTGGGGATGTTCGCCTCGGACGCTTTGTCCAGGGCGAGCCGCAGCCTGGGGTTGGCGGTGGCATCGCCCCCGCCAAGCTTGGCCGCCACCGTGATTTCCTTGATCAGCCGGGTGAAGAGCTTGCCGCGTTTGGCGTCCTGCCGCCCCTTGCGGTGCTGAATATTGGCCCACTTGGAATGACCGGCCATTGGATGCCTCTGTCTGCCCTGTCGGTAAACTATGAAACGAGTTGTGGTTGGCCGAACATTGTCTGATGATTGAATGCCGGCGACGCAACCGGAAATCTTAGCATCCAGCCATTTTTACGGCCTCCCGCCCCCGACCCGACCTGACAGGAGTCAACATGCCCCAAGCGATTCAAATTGAGAAAGCTGGCCCAGCCGAGAACATGAAGCTGGTTGATGTCAAGCTCGGCGCGCCCGGCAAGGGCGAGGCGCAGGTTGAGCACCATGCGATCGGCCTCAACTACATCGACGTCTATTTCCGTAGCGGCCTCTATCCCCAGTCCATGCCTGCGGGCGTCGGGCAGGAAGGCGCGGGGATCGTCACCGCCGTGGGCGAGGGCGTCACGCACGTGAAACCCGGCGACCGCGTCGCCTACTGCGGCGGGCCCCCGGGGTCGTATTGCACGGCGCGCAACATGCCTGCGCACACGCTGGTGAAACTGCCGAAGTCGATCAGCTTCGAAACCGGCGCTGCAATGATGCTCAAGGGCATGACGGTTCAGTATCTGCTCCGCCGTACCTACAAGGTCCAGAAGGGCCAGACGATCCTGTTTCATGCTGCTGCGGGCGGCGTGGGCCTCATTGCCATGCAGTGGGCGAAGGCGCTTGGCGTCAAAGTGATCGGCACGGTCGGGTCCAAGGATAAAGCCGACCTTGCGCGCAGTTTCGGCTGTGATCACACGGTGCTCTATCGCGAGGAAAACATCGTTGAGCGGGTACGCGAGATCACCAAAGGTGCGATGGTCCCTGTGGTCTACGATTCAGTGGGCAAGGACACCTATCAGGCGTCGCTCGACTGTCTGCAGCCCTTCGGTTTGATGGTGAACTTTGGCAACGCCTCCGGCCCGGTACCACCCCTTGCGCTGACCGCGCTGAAGGGTTCGCTCTACATCACCCGGCCCTCGCTGATGGCGCACATGGTGAGCCGTTCCAATATCGAAGAGATCGCGGGCGACCTGTTCAAGATGGTGGCGAGCGGCAAGGTGCGGATTCCGATCGATCAGCGTTACAAGCTCTCGGAAGCGGTGAAGGCGCATAACGACCTCGAGTCCCGCCGCACCACCGGCTGCACCATTCTGCTGCCCTGAGCTATCTGACGGTGTCCGAGGCCTCGCCTGCCTGCCCTTCGGGCGAGCCCGGACGCTCCTCAGTCAATGAGCGCCGCTTCGGCGGCATGGCCCGTCTGTTTGGTGAGGCGGGCTGCTCAAAGCTTGCAGCGGCACATGTCTGCGTCGTGGGCATTGGCGGAGTGGGATCCTGGAGCGCGGAGGCACTTGCGCGAAGCGGTGTCGGCCGGCTCACGCTGATCGACCTCGATCACGTGGCCGAGTCCAACATCAACCGGCAGGTGCATGCACTGGGAAGCACGCTGGGTGCGGCGAAAATCGAGGTGATGCGCGGGCGTATCGCTGATATCTCGCCCGACTGCTCGGTTGCGCTGATTGATGACTTCATTACCGCTGAAAATGCAGCCGCGCTCATTCCGGCTGATGCGTGGCTGATCGATGCCATTGACCAGCCGCGGGCTAAGGCTGCGATGATCGCGCTCGCGCGGGCTCGACGGCAGTCGGTGGTGGTATGTGGCGCGGCCGGCGCGCGCACCGATCCGCTCGCGCTCGAGCGCGAAGACCTCGCGCTCACTCGGGGTGACGCACTCCTCGCTTCGGTGCGCGCCCGTCTGCGTAGAGATCATGCTTTTCCGCGTGAAGCCGGTCGCCGCTTTGGCGTGAC
>JAGWXN010000136.1 GCA_018969885.1 Betaproteobacteria bacterium
GGTCATGGCACGGATGGTCCCCTTCACCCAGATCGCCGCATAGACGTGCATGATGGTGCTCAGGATCAGCACCACGGCGGAGATGGAGTGAAACAGCACCGCCGCGCGCATGGCTTCCACCGAGAAGTAGGGCGCGAACCACGGCCGCCAGAACATCACACCGGTGACGAGCAGCACCACCAGCGAGACCGCCATCACCCAGAAGGTGAGCTTCTGCGCGTAGTTGTATTTGCCCACCGGCGGGAGCCCCGATTTGTCGCCGCTCAGCATCTTGCCCATGTGCTTGGCCCACTCTCTATCGGCGGCGGTGATCAGGTTGTCTTTCCAGAGCCGGATGAATAGCCCAAGAAAACCGATCACCATCAGCAGACCCAGAACCGGATGCAGGATCCGGGTCCAGCTGCCGCCGCCAAAGAGGTTCGTGAAGAAGAACATGGACGGATGGAAGAAAGCGAGACCCGAAAGCGCGGCGAGCACGAACATGAGCGCGATGAACCAATGGTTCATCCGGTCGCCGTCCTTGTAGCGTTGCAGGAGCCTGTTCATCACGCTTCCTCCTTCTCGGCCTTGTCCTCGACCGGACCGACCTTCATGTAGTGGAAGAATCCGGCCACCATGGCGCCAATCATGCCGGCGACCGCCAGCGGCTTGGCAAGACCCTTCCAGAGCGACACCATCGGATCGATGCGCGGATTGGCGGGAAGCTCCTCAAGATGCGGCTTGTCGGCGTGCTTGAGCACATACATCACATGCGTGCCGCCCACGCCCTCAGGATTGTAGAGCCCCGCATTCTGGAAGCCCCGCTCCTTCAGCTCGCCCGCACGTTTTTCGCCGTAGCTCACCATATCGTCTTTGGTGCCGAACGAAATGGCGCCGGTCGGACAGGTTTTTACGCAGGCAGGCTCAAGACCGACGCTGACGCGGTCGGAGCAGAGCGTGCATTTGTACGCCTTGTTGTCCTTTTGGCTGATGCGCGGCACATCGAACGGGCAGCCCTTCACGCAGTAGCCGCAGCCCACGCAGTTTTCCGAGATGAAGTCGACGATGCCGTTGGCGTACTTGACGATCGCGCCCGGTGAGGGACAGGCCTTGAGGCAGCCCGGATCCTCACAGTGCATACAGCCGTCCTTTCGGATCAGCCATTCGAGCGACCCCGCCTTGGGCTCGACCTCGTAGAACTTCATCACCGTCCAGGAGCTGGGCGTGAGGTCAGATGGGTTGTCGTAGACGCCCACGGTTTCACCGACTTCATCGCGCAGATCGTTCCAGTTCATGCACGCGACCTGGCAGGCCTTGCAGCCGATGCACTTGGACTCGTCGATGAGCTTGGCGATTTGCGGGATGGCCTGCCGCACCTGGGGGGTGGGCAGGGTTGTGGCCGATCGGGCCACGACGTCCAGGGATTGAAGACTGGCCATGGCTTAGCTCCTCATGCCTTCTCGATGTTGACCAGGAACGCCTTGTATTCCGGCGTCTGGGAGTTGGCGTCGCCGACGAAAGGCGTAAGCGCATTGGCCAGATAGCCGTTCTGCGTGACGCCCTTGAAACCCCAGTGAATGGGAATGCCGACGTGATGGACCTTCTTACCGTTGACCTCCAGTGCTTTCATGCGCTTGGTGACCACGCAGGCCGCAAACACCTCGCCGCGATTGGACTTCACCTTCACGCGGTCGCCCTGCTTGATGCCTTTTTCCCGGGCGAGCTCCTCACCGATCTCGACAAACGGTGCGGGCTGCGTGATGGCGTTGCTTCGCGAGTGCTTGGTCCAGAAGTGCAGATGCTCGGTGAGCCGGTAGGTGGTCGCGGCGTAGGGGAACTCCTCTTTCTTGCCGAACGCCTCCAGGTCGCCCTTGTAGACCCGGGCGGCGGGATTGCTGACCGCCTTGGGGTTGGTCGGGCACATCAGGTTCACGCCCACCGGGGTTTCGAAGGGCTCGTAGTGCTCGGGGAACGGTCCCTCATTCATGGCAACGGCGTAGAGGCGCGCAACGCCCTCGGGGTTCATGATGAAGGGACCGACATTCTGCTCGGGTGCGGCATCGGGCCGGATATCGGGCACGTCAACCCCGCCCGCCCAAGTGCCGTTCCAGGCCAGATATTTCCGGGACGGATCCCAGGGCTTACCTTGTGCATCAGCGCTTGCGCGGTTGTAGAGGATCCGGCGGTTGGCGGGCCACGAGAACCCCCAGCCCGGGAACACGCCAAGCCCGGAAGGATCACTCGTGTCGCGCCGCTGCGTGAGGTTGCCGGTGGGACCGAACGATCCGCAGTAGATCCAGTTGCCGCAGGCCGTGGTGCCATCGTCACGAAGCAGCGCGAAGCCCGCGAGCTGCGTGCCGGCGGCTACCTGAACGGCACGCGGTGCATCCGGATTTTTGGGGTCGGGCGGTGCGAGCAGGTTCACCAGCGCCCGGCCGTTGATCTCGCGCAGCACCTCATCCGGCGCCGGGGCCGAAGGATTGGAATAATTCCAGGTGAGCGCCGCGATCGGCTCGGGAAGCTTACCGCCGTCCTTGGCGTAGAGCTCACGCAGCTTCATGAAGAGCCGCGAGATGATCTCGGAGTCGGCCTTGGACTGCCCCGGCGGATCAACCGCCTTCTCCTTCCAGCTGATCACCCGGCTGGAGTTGGTGAAGGTGCCGGTTTCTTCGGCAAAGCAGGTGGTGGGTAGCCGGAACACCTCGGTGCGGATCTTGGTGGGATCCACATCGTTGAGGGGCCCGAAGTTCTTCCAGAACTCGCTGGTTTCGGTCTCAAGCGGATCAAACACCACCATGTACTTGAGCTTGGCCAGCCCCGCCGAGAGCTTCTTCTTGTTGGGCACTGCGGCGAGCGGGTTAAAGCCCTGGCAGAGGAACCCATTCATCTTGCCCTGATGCATGAGCTCGAACATGGCGAGTACGTCGTAGGCGCCATCTCGCTTGGGCACCCAGTCGTAGGCGAAGTCGTTGTCCTTGGTGGCAGCGTTACCGTAGTAGGCCTTCATCAGGCTGGTGTGCCACTTGGGGAAGTTCTGCGTGAACGCCATCTGGTTGGGCCGGATTGCCTTGCCTGTGCGGGCGGCAAGATATTTCTCGCGCGTGTCATCCGAATCGGTGGGGGCACTCATGTAGCCCGACAGATTCTCGGGCAGCGCGCACATGTCGGTGATGCCCTGCACATTGGCGTGGCCCCGGAGCGCGTTCACCCCGCCGCCCGGCCGACCCATGTTGCCCAGCAGCAGCTGGATCATGGCCATGGTGCGGATGTTCTGCGAGCCCACCGAATGCTGCGTCCAGCCGAGCGCGTAAAGAATCGTCATCACCTTGTCGGTTGCTGACGTCTCGCCCAGCATCTCCGCCACTTTCAGGAACTGATCCTTGGGCGTGCCGGTGATCTTGCTCACCATCTCGGGCGTGTAGCGCGAGAAGTGCTTCTTCATGAGCTGGAAGACGCACTGCGGGTCTTGCAGCGTGTCATCGGTTTTCACGAAGCCATCGGGCCCCATCTGGTAGCCCCAGCTCGCCTTGTTGTAGCTACGCGAGCCTTCGTTGTAGCCGGTGAAAAAGCCGTTATCGAAGCCGTATTCATCCTTCACCAGGAAGCTCGCGTCGGTATTGAGCTTCACATAGTCGAGATGAATCTTGTTGTTCGTGAGCAGATAGTTGATGACGCCGGCCAGAAACGCGATGTCGGTACCCACGCGGATCGGTGCGTAGTAGTCGGCCACCGCCGCACTGCGCGTGAACCGCGGGTCAACAACAATGAGCTTGGCCTTGCGGTGCTGCTGCGCCTCGGTCACCCATTTGAATCCGCACGGGTGCGCCTCGGCGGCGTTGCCGCCCATGATCAGAACGAGATCCGTGTTCTTGATGTCGTTCCACGAGTTGGTCATCGCTCCGCGACCGAATGTCGGGCCCAGACTGGACACCGTCGGTGCGTGTCAGATGCGCGCTTGCGTATCGACTGCGACCATTCCCAGGCCGCGCGCCATCTTGACAGAGAGATAACCGGATTCGTTGCTGATTGCTGAGGACACGAGGAAACCGGTGGTGTTCCAGCGGTTCACTGTGACGCCAGCGTCGTTCTTCAGAATGAGGTTGGCATCGCGGTCGGCCTTCATGTGGCGGGCGATGCGGGTGAGGGCCTCATCCCAGGACACCGTCTTCCAGTCTTTCGAGCCGGGCTCGCGCACCTGAGGCTGCTTCAGACGGTTGGGTGACTGGATCATGTCCATCACACCGGCCCCCTTGGGGCACAGGGTGCCGCGATTGACCGGGTGATCGGGGTCGCCCTCGACGTGGACGATCGAAGACTTGACGTTCTTCGACTTGTCGCCGAGCGAGTACATGATCATCCCGCAGCTGACCGAGCAATACGGACAGGTGCTGCGGGTCTCGGTGGTCCGAGCCAGCTTGAAGTTACGCGTTTCGGCGATCGCCTCGGTGGGCGAGAAGCCGAGCGCTGCGAGACTCGAACCAATGAGCCCCGCGCTGCTGACCCGGAAAAACTGCCTCCGGTTCATATCCATGATGAAGTGATCCTCCTGCCCGGTGGGGCCAATAAGTAACAAACCCGGTCGGTGGTCCGACTCTTTTTATGACTGTCGCCTTATGCGCGGCCTTGGTTTGGACGAATGTCAACCGCGACTGCGCTTCCGAGATGCGAACCCGACAGACGGCCGAAATCCGGCCCGTGTTCAGGACAAAACCAGAGTTTGCGCTTGCTTTGGTAAAAAGAAAACACCGCCCTGGGTTTCCCCGCGGGTCGGCGCTCGACAGCGGGCCGTCGTGCCCGGGCTGCGGGTGTAAACCGACGGCAGGGGCCGTCGTGGCGATGTCGGGCGGACAGGCCCCGCGCGGCGCCTGTCCGTTGCGCTCAGGCGTAGGCGGCGAGCGCGCCCTTCATTTTTTGAAGCGCCTTGACTTCGATCTGCCGTATCCGCTCGGCCGACACGCCAAACTCGTCGGCGAGCTCATGCAGCGTCATTGCGCCCCCCTCGGCTTCATCGCGCAGCCACCGGGTTTCGATGATGCGGCGGCTCCGCGCATCCAGCGATTCCAGCGCCTGCGTGAGGCCCTCACCCTGCAGCCGGTCGTAGTTGCGAGCCTGCAGGCGCTGCAGCGGCTCGGTGTCGGGGGCTGCCAGATAGGCGATCGGCGCGTACTCTTCCTCACCGTCTTCGGTCTGACCCTCCAACGCCACGTCGCCGCCCGCCAGCCGGGTCTCCATTTCAACCACGTCGATGTTACGGACATTGAGTTCCCGCGCCAGGGCGTCGATCTCAGCGTCGGTCATCGCCCGATTGCTTGATTTGTGCGATCGCAGATTGAAGAAGAGCTTGCGCTGCGCCTTGGTGGTGGCCACCCGCACCAGTCGCCAGTTGCGCAGGATGTATTCATGAATCTCGGCCTTGATCCAGTGGAGCGCAAACGACACCAGGCGTACGCCACGCTCGGGGTCGAAGCGCTTGACCGCTTTCATGAGCCCGATGTTGCCTTCCTGAATGAGGTCAGCATGCGGCAGGCCGTAACCCAGATACTGGCGCGCGACGGACACCACCAGGCGCAGGTGCGACATCACCAGCTCGCGGGCGGCTTCGAGATCGGTGTGTTCGCGGAAGCGCCGGGCGAGTTCGGATTCCCGCTCGGCAGTCAGCATGGGCAACCGGTTGACCGCGGAAATGTACGCGTCGATATTTCCGACCGGCGGCAGCGCGACGGCCGCGCCGGCGGCGCCACTCGGCACGAGTGCAGTCGAAACGAAAGACATGGTGTGCGTTCCTCTAGATGGGCTGACGACGGCACCGGACGGTTTCTGACTCGTCAGTCATCAAAATGTTAGCACTCTCGGTCGGCGAGTGCCAAGACCGGGTTGCCGTGCAATGTGGATAAATCGTGACACGGGTCACGACGTCGGGCGTCGCCCAGGGCTCAGCCGATCAGCGCGGCGGCGAATTCCTCTGCGCTGAAGGCCTCGAGGTCTTCCAGCGCTTCGCCCACCCCGATAAACACCACCGGCACGGGGCGGTCGCGACGGGTGTGGGCGAGCGCGACCAGCGCGCCACCCTTAGCGGTGCCGTCGAGCTTGGTCACGATGAGTCCGGTGAGGCCCAGCGCCTCGTCGAAGGCTGCTACCTGGGCAAGCATGTTCTGGCCGGTGTTGCCATCGAGCACCAGCAGCACCTCATGGGGCGCCGCGTCCATGGCTTTGCCGATCACACGCTTGACTTTGCGAAGCTCGTCCATGAGGTGGAGCTGGGTGGGGAGCCGGCCAGCCGTATCGATCATGACCACGCCCACGCCGCGGGCTCGTGCGGCGCTCACCGAGTCGAAGGCCACCGCCGCCGGGTCGCCGCCCTGTTGCGCGATCACGTCAACCGAATTTCTGGCGCCCCACTGTGCGAGTTGCTCGCGGGCGGCGGCTCGGAAGGTGTCGCCCGCCGCGAGCAGCACCGATTTGCCCTCGCGCTGCAGGTGGCGTGCGAGCTTGCCGATGGAGGTGGTTTTGCCTGCGCCATTGACCCCCGCGACCATCATCACCAGCGGTTGCGCACGATCAATGTCGATGCCCCGCTCGAAGGGCCGCATCAGTTGTGCGATCAGCTCGCGCAGGCAGGTTTTCACTTCGCCCGCGTCGGTGATCCGGCGGTCGCGAACCGTTCGTTTCAGCTCACCAAGCAGCCATTGCGTGGCAGCAACGCCGGTGTCACTGGTAAGGAGCGCGGTTTCGAGTTCCTCGAACAGGGCCTCGTCGACCGGCACGCCGGTAAACAGGGTTGCGAGGCTGTTTCGCGTCCGGGCGAGGCCTGCGTTCAGCCGCTTGAACCAGGAGGCCCGGGATGGGGGGGCGGCCGATGGGGGAGCGGCCGATGGGGGGGCAGCCGATGGGGGGGCAGCCGATGGGGCCTCGCTGACGGGTGCAGCGACCGCGCTGGCCAAGACCTCGGCCGTCAGTGCCTGTCCGGACGCCCCAAGCGCGGCGGGCGTCTGCGCAGACGCATCCGGGCTTGGTGTGGGTGGGGACTTTTTGCGACGAAAGAATCCGAACATGGCTACACTCAACCTCCCATTCTAGCCTTGGCTTCCCCTTGAATCCGTTTACCTTGATGTCCCGCCGGGCGCTATGGCCCCTCGTTGTTTCGTTCGCGCTCACCCTCGCGGGCTGGGCTGTGCGCACCGAGGCGTCCGGTGCCATCGCGCATGAACGCACCCTGCCAAACGGACTCAAGGTGCTGGTGAAGGAAGACCGCCGTGCCCCGACGGTGGTCCACCTGATCGCCTACCGAGCCGGGTCGGTCGATGAGGTGAACGGTCGCACCGGCGTGGCCCACGCGCTCGAGCACATGATGTTCAAGGGCACCCGCACCGTGCCGTCGGGCGAGTTCTCGCGCCGGGTGGCGGCGATGGGCGGCCGCGAAAACGCGTTCACGACGCGCGACTACACCGGCTATTTCCAGCAGATTCCCTCGGCGCGCCTGTCTGAGGTGATGGCACTCGAAGCCGACCGCATGACCAACCTGGTGTTGTCGGCCGAAGCTTTCGCGACCGAGCGCGAGGTCGTGATCGAGGAGCGGCGCCTGCGCACCGAAGACCGCGCGCGGTCTCGGGTTTACGAGCAGCTGATGGCGCTCTCCCTCACCGCCTCGCCTTATCGGCAGCCCGTGATTGGCTGGATGAGCGACCTGCGGGCAATGTCGGTGGCCGACCTCGAAGACTGGTACCGCACCTGGTACGCCCCGGGTAATGCCACGCTGGTGGTGGTGGGTGATGTGTCCGCACCGGAGGTGTTTGCGCTCGCCGAGCGCCACTACGGCACGATCACCCCGCGCGCGCTGCCCGTCCGAAAGCCCCAGGATGAACCCCCTCAGTCCGGAATCCGGTCCGCGGTGGTGAAAGCGCCCGCGGAAACCGCTTACCTGCTCATGGCCTACCGCGTGCCCAAACTCGACCGGATCGATGGCGCGATCGAGCCCTTTGCGCTCGAGATGCTCTCTGAGGTGCTGGCGGGAGATGAGAACGGTCGCTTCACGCGCGAACTCGTACGCCGGCAGCGGGTCGCCGATAGCGCCGGGGCGGGCTATGGGCTCACCGGCCGGGGACCTGGCCTGTTTACGCTGAGCGGCGTGCCTGCTGCCGGACGCAGCGTCGCCGAGCTGCAGCAGGCACTTCGCGAGCAGATTGCCCGGGTGGCGGCTGAGGGGGTCGACGAACGCGAGCTGGAACGTATCCGGATCGGCTATGTCGCCTCGCGGGTCTACCAGCGCGACTCACTCATGTCGCAGGCGATGGAATTGGCGGGCCTCGAGATGGCGGGCTTTTCTCATGCGGACGCTGACCGGCTGCTCGAGCGGGTGCGGGCGGTGACGAGCGATGACGTGAAGGCGGTGGCTGCGCGCTATTTTGGTGATGATGAGCTCACGGTCGTCACGCTTGATCCACAGCCGCTGTCGGGGGCGCGTCAGGCGCCGCGCGGCTTTTCAGGGAGGCACTGAGATGCTGCGCAGCTTGGTTCGTTCCATCTGGCGGCTGATGAGTTCCTTGCTTGCGCTGGGCACGGGGCTTTTCGCGGTGCCCGCACTGGCGGTGTTGCCGATCGAGTCCTGGACCACGGCGAGTGGGACGCGGGTGCTGTTTGTTCGCGCCGATGCCATCCCGATGCTCGATCTGCAGATCGATTTCGATGCCGGTGGCCGGCTGGTGGCGCCCGAGCGTCTGGGTCTTGCCTCGATGGTCAATGCCATGCTTGCCAAGGG
>JAGWXN010000137.1 GCA_018969885.1 Betaproteobacteria bacterium
GCCGATCATGGAGTCGCGACTTACGATCGCGGCGAGCGCTTCTTCGTCGAGGTGCTCGGTATTGGCCGGGCGTTCGGGGATGATGAGATAGCGCAGGTCGGCGGTGCTGTCGACCACCCGGATTTCAGTGCTCTCCGGCAACGAGACGCCAAATTCCTCCAGAACCACTCTCGGCTCGCGAACCACTCGTGCGCGGTATTCGCGGCTCTTGTACCAGGCGGGGGGGATACCCAGAATCATTCGCGGATAGCAAGAGCAGAGGGTGCACACCACCACGTGATGGACGCCGTCACGGTTTTCAAGCACCTGTAGCGCAGGCGTGTTGGCAACATCGATACCCAGGGCAGTAATGGCGGGCTTGGGATTGGCGAGCAGGTCGGCGCGAAACATCGGATCGGTCCAGGCCTTGGCAACGATACGGGCCCCCAGCGCCGGGGTTCGCATTTCCTGCCGCTCGATTTGCCGCTGAATATCGGCTGCGCTGAACACACCTGCCTCGATCAGGAGTTCACGCATGGCCTGCTCGAGCAGGTGAAATTCGGTGACCGTGTCGTGATCTTCGATCGCGGCGTGCGGGTGCGAGTGATCATGGTGATCATGCTCGCCGTGATCATGGTCGTGATCGTCGTGGTCGTGGTCGTGGGAAATCATCATGACGGGTCTCCGGCCGCTTTGCGCTCAACGGGCGCCAGCCAGTGTTCGTAGATATCGGCTTCCAGCGTGTCGCCCGAGTTGGGGTATCCGCTCCAGAGGTCTGCCTGCCGGAACCGCACTCGGTACAGACGCCGAAGCGGCAAGCCTGGCTTGTGATACGCAAGCGTTTCCGGGTTTCGCCATGCACCGGTGTGACTCACCACCTCACCCACTTTTCCCTTCAGGTAGAGGGGAGTGCGACAGTGCCCGAAGATGGTGTGATCAAGCACCCGAACCAGTGTGCCTTCAGCAAACATGATCAGTGCCCCCCGGATTCCTGGCGAGTACGCAGAAGCGCAAGGCGGGCGTCAATCGCTTCGTCGGTGAGCACGCCTTGCTCGACCAGCAGCTGGCGAATAGCCTTGAGCCATCGCTGGTAGTAGGGGAGCTGCTCGTAGTCGAGCCGCGAGTAATTCTCAACAGCACGCCGCATGGCGTCGACCTTGAACGCGCCGCAGCTGGGGTGTGTGAGCAGCATCAGCATGGCATCAACGCGCATTTCGAAGAGTGTGCGGGGATGCTCATGGCGGTCGATGGGGCCGAGCTCGAGCCCGCCCAGATCATGCTGACGCCGGGTGGAATCACCCGCCGCTGGGTCGGTGACAGTCATGTGCCGTTCTCCTCGAAAATCAGACAGTGTTCATCAGGCAGCCGCACTGCAACCATGTCGCCACGTTGAACGTTTAAGCCTTCAGCAGGCAGGTCGGCGCTGAGCCGGACCAGCCCGGCGCCCGAAGTGGACACATGGAGCAGCACCTCGGCCAGCGCTCCACGATAAATCAGATCGACAACGCTTGCAGAAAATTCGTCGGCCTGAGCGTCTGCGCTCGCGCGACGCACCTGGACGTGCTCGGGGCGAATTCCGAGCCGCGCCTGTGACCCGGCTGCAAGCGCTCGCAGGGGGTCTGGCTGCTGCGCCCGCAGGCTCACGCCCATGGGGGTGTTCACGCCGGCGCTCAGACCGGCGGAATCGATTTTGACCGGCAGGAAATTGGCCCGCCCCAGAAAAGCCATGACATCGGCCCTGGGCGGCCTGCGATAGAGCGCAGCGGGCGCATCCACCGCAGCAATCTGACCCGCAAACATCACCGCCACCCGGTTCGACAGCGACAGCGCCTCTTCCTGATCATGGGTGACGATCAGCGTCGTGATGCCCAGTTCGCGCTGGAGGCGCTTCAATTCAACCTGCATGCCATCGCGAAGCTTACGGTCTAAAGCCCCAAGCGGCTCATCAAGAAGAAGCACATCGGGCTCGATCACAATCGCCCGGGCTAAGGCCACCCGCTGGCGCTGGCCGCCCGAGAGCTGGCCGGGCAGACGACCCTCAAACCCTGACAACTCTACGCGTGCAAGCGCCTCGCCCACCGCAGCCGTGATGGCCGACCGTGACTGGCCACGCATGCGCAATCCGTAGCCAACATTTTCTGCAACGGTCATGTGCGGAAACAGCGCGTAGTCCTGAAACACCAGGCCTACGTTGCGCCGATGGGCGGGCAACGCGTCGACTGACCGGCCGTTGAACCGCACTTCGCCCCGGTCGCCCCGCACAAAGCCCGCGAGTGCCCGCAGGGTAGTGGTCTTGCCGCAGCCTGAAGGTCCGAGGAGTGCTACACATTCGCCATCGGCGAGCTCCAGGGATACGCCATTCAACACCGGGTTACCGCCCAGGGCGAGGTGAAGATCATCGATCTGAACGCTTGCCACCCGGGCCCCCTTCTGATGCGACCGACAATGAGATGATCGACCAGCGACGCTCGGCCCACACGATGACCAACGCCAGGAGCAGCGTGTAGATCGTGGAGAAAGCAGCTGGCGTGGGATCAAAGTTCTGGCTGATGTAGTTGAAGACCTCGATCGGCAACACCGTGAGCGCGCCACGAACAAGAAAAATGCTGATCGGGTAGTTGTCAAAACTGATCAGAAACGCGAACAGAAAGCCGCTGATGAGGCCCGGCTTCATCTGAGGTAGCGTGATGGTGAAGAACGCGATCAGCGGCCTTGCGCCCAGACTGGCTGCCGCCTCTTCGAGAGCGGGGTTGGATAAAGAAAGTGAGGCCACCAGCGTTCGCACCGGGTAAGCAATCACCAGTACCAGATGCCCTATGAGGAGGCTATACCAGGTGAACGAAATACCCAGCCAGATAAAAAACTGGATGAGGGCAATGCCCAGTGCAACGATGGGGACCGCCACCGGTGAGGTCACCAGCGCACCGATCATCGCCTTGCCGGGAACCGGCAGCCGCACCAGGCACAGCGCCACCCCAACTGCCATCAGCGTTGCAATGATGCCGGCACAGGTCGCAATCAGCAGGCTGTAAAGAACAGCCGCGCCCACGCGATGGATCTCCCCGATGTGCGCATACCAGCGAAGCGACCAGCCTGAGGGCGGAAATTCGATCAGCTCGCCCGCACCAAAACTCACCACCGTGGTGAAGACGACCGGGAACAGGAGAAACAGCATGGCGCCCCAGCCGGCGATGGCGATCAGGCGATCGAGCGGATGCGACATCAACTCAGACCTGCGCACGGAACACCTTTCGTACGAGCAGCGTAAACACGACCACGATCAGAAAGGTGATGAGCACCAGCGCCACCACAATTGCCGAGCCAAAGGGAAAGGCCAGCTGTACCAGAAACTGCTCGGCTGCCACCTGCGAGATCATGGCGGTGGCGGGCGAGCCCAACATGAGCGGCGTGACGAACGCACTCATGCTGAGCGCAAACGTGAGCACCACGCCACCAAATACACCTGGCATGGCGAGCGGCCAAATCACATCCCGGATCACCCGCCAGGGCGTAGCGCCAAGGCTCGCCGCAGAATCCGACAGCGACGACGGAATTCTGAGGAGGGCGGCAAAGATCGGTAGCGTCATAAACGGGATCGCGTAGTGAACCAGCGCCACGATCGTGGCGCCCTCGCTGTAGACCATGCGCATGGGCGCATTGAGAAAACCCAGCGCAATCAGCAGCCGATTCAACGGCCCCGCATCGGCAAGCGTCACCAGCCAGCCGTAATTGCGCACGATAAGACTGGATGCAAGCGAAACAAACAATGCGATCAGGAATGCGGTGCGAATAGTGCGCCCTGCACGAACCAGGTAAAGCGCCAGCGGAAACGAAATCACCAGGGTGATCAGCGTGACCCAGCCCGACATTCGCAGGGTGCGGGTGAGCGCCCGCTGAACCCGGCCGCTCGAGGTGAGGCGCTCAAAGTGCTCCAGGCTCATGCCCATCCAGCCTGCACCCGCGTTGGCGGGCGCCAGGCTTTCAGCAATCATGCGCAGGAACGGGATCGCGTAGAACGCGATCAGCAACACCGCGGCAGGACCCAGCAGGCAGGCGACGGCGAGCCCTGTGCCGGATCGTTGCCGCAGCGGCGCGACAGCTTCGGTCATGACGGTCCGATGGACGCGTCAACCGAAGACGTTGTTCCACATCTCGGTGAGCTTGGTGCGGTTCTTGGACAAGAATTTCCAGTCGGCATAGAGGATGTTGTCGCCCGGCCCCAGCAGCTCGCGAGTGCGCTCGGAGGGGTCGACATCGCGGTGTGCCGAGCGGGCGCGCAGCACACTGTCAATCTTCGACTGAAATTCCTTTGAGAGGCTCATGTTCACATAGACTTCGGCCAGTTCAAGGTTCTTGGCCTTGGCCGGCATATTGAGCCCCACCACTTCGCCATGCAGTCCCTCGCGCAGCGTGGTGGCCGGCGCAATCGGCGCGCCCTTGTCGAGCACCGGATTGATGAAGATGCCGTAGAACGGCACGAGCGGCACTTGCCCGGATTGCAGCATCTGGATGGCCTGCGGCGCGCCGGTGTAGGCCACGGCACCAGCATCCTTCAGCTTGGCCAGATGGCGCATGCCCGCTTCCAGGTCGTATTGCGCGTCTTTCATCGGCTTGCCGGTCGCGATCTGCGCGGCTGTGGTCACCATCCTCACCCCACTGTTCCAGGTGATCGGCGGGATTGCGATCCGGCGCGCATTGGACGCGTCCCACATCTCGGCCCAGGCGGCAGGGCGCGATTTCTGCGCATTGGTGTTGTAGTAGAGCGTGTGCACAGCGTCGATCACGCCCGCGGAAAAGTCTTCGGCAAGCCGAAACGCTGGCCGAAGCATTGCCATGTTGGCAATGTTCTTCGCATTATGCGGACGAAGAAGCCCCTCATCAGCAGCAAGGAACACGCCCGCTTCGGAAAACTGCATCAGATCGGGCGGGTTGTCACGCTGGGTCTTCAGCATGGCGAGCATGTTGGCGGTGACCGACTGCTGCACGTTCACCTTCGCGCCGGTCGCTTTTTCGAATGCGGGATGAAGTTCGTCGATCCAGAGCTTGGCGAGCAGGCCTTGATTGAGCACGACATTAAGCTGACCCGAGGCTTTGGCCGGGCTCGCTACCCAGGGCGCTGCAAGACCCACCGCGCCGGTACGCAGCACGCCGCGTCGTGTTGCGGAGGACAGGGCCGGACGGGCTGACAGGGATTTCAGGTTCAAGACGGATCTCCGGTAGGGATTGTGTTTTCAGATACGATCAACGCACGGATTCTTGCTTTGGCCAACCTGGGGAGTCAATGATGACCGCCACCGCATCACGGATGCTCGTTCCGTTCCAACGCTTGGTTGTAGGCAGTCTTGCATTCGGGGCGCCGGTCGCGGTGCTGGCACACCATGCGCATGACTATGCACCCCCGGAAAATGCCTGGCAGGCGTTTGCTTCGGGGCTGGCACACCCATTCCTTTCAGGGCCACATTTGGTGGCGTTACTCGCCCTGGGCATGATCGCCGCTGCGCACGGTCTTGGCACGCGGACGCTTCTTGCGTTTTGCGTGGGCTCAGTGCTCACAGCGTTCGCGTTTGCTGCCGGGGCAACCGGCTGGCCCGCACATGATCTCTGGGTGGCAGCGAGCCTCGCGCTCGCTGCGGCCTGGCTGTGGCGCGGGCAGGCAGCGACAGGCTCATCTCGCTTCGGCGCGCTGCTGGTCGTCGGCGTGGCGGGCTCGGTGCACGGCCAGATTGCGGCCGAATCGATCGAAGCGGTGAACGCGATGATGCTCTTTGCTTACTGGATCGGCATCGTGTTCGTGCAGCTCGCACTCGGTGGGCTGGCGATGGCGGTGTTGCGCAGCGCCCTCGCCAAGCGCGAGGCACTCGCCGGAACACTACGCCAAGCCTGCGCCGCACTGTCGGCCGGAGCCGCGTGCGGGGTGCTTTTCGCCTTCGCGTGAATGAAGCGCGGGTCAGCGCTCAACGCGGGCCCGTGCCTCGACCGCCACTTCGCCAACATTGTTGGTTGACCAGAGCGCGAAGTCGCCCGCCCCATCGGGCGCATCCGCGTGGAGCGCAAAGGGTGTGATATCGAACGTCGGTCGTTTCGCCCGGAAATCGAAGCGGGTAACGCGCGCGCCTGGCGCCACTACGGTTTCGGCAAAGCCAAGCAGCAGGCTCGCAATCAGCGGTCCATGCACAACCAGGCCGGGATAACCCTCCACTGAACCCGCGTAGTCGCGGTCATAGTGAATGCGGTGCCCGTTAAAGGTGGCGGCCGAGTAGCGAAACAACATCACCGGATCTGGCGTGACCGGTTGCTGGAACGCGCCGGTTTTTTCGGGCGCCGTGCCGCCTGCTCGCGCACGCTCGGCCAGGCGCGCGAGCGCTGCGATCTCATCGGGGCCGGCATCGCCCCGATAGACCAGATCCTGCTCCTCTTCGGCGATCAACCGACCGCCAACTTCGAGCCGATGGGCGAGCGTGACGAACACCATCGTGCCACTGCGGCCTGACTTCTCGTCAGCCGACGCAATGGTGCTGGTTCGTGTGACCTGATCGCCCACCCTGAACCGGTCATGCCAGACAAGCCTGCTACCGGCCCACATCCGGCGCGGCTGCGACGTGGGCGGCAGGAAGTCACCCGTGCGCGACGGATGACCGTCCCGACCGAGCGACGACTGCGCAGCCACGGGCGCGAACAATGTCCAGTGCCAGCCTGCAGGCAGCAACTGCCCGAGGCGGGCGCCTGACCAATCAGGACGCTCGAGCGTGGCCGCGAGCCAACGCACCAGCCGAGCATCCAGGGTTTCGGTCTCGGCGCGCGAACGGCCGATCCATGAAGCGAAATCGGCCATGAACGCGATCAGTACGAACGCGGCATGCCCAGCACGTGCTCGGCGATGTAGGACAGGATCATGTTGGTGGAGATCGGCGCCACCTGATAGAGCCGGGTTTCACGGAATTTGCGTTCAACGTCGTACTCGGCCGCAAAGCCAAATCCGCCATGCGTCTGCAGACATGCGTTGGCAGCTTCCCAAGAAGCGTCAGCCGCAAGCAGCTTGGACATGTTCGCCTCGGCTCCGCAGGGCTCGCCCGAATCGAACAGTTCGGCCGCGCGATAGCGCATCAGGCTCGCCGCCTCGACGCTGGCATACGATTTGGCAATCGGGAACTGCACGCCCTGGTTCTTACCGATTGGCCGCTCGAACACCACCCGATCACTTGCGTAGCGGCTCGCCTTTTCGACAAACCAGTAGCCATCGCCAATGCACTCGGCCGCAATCAGGATCCGCTCGGCATTCAGTCCGTCGAGGATGTACTTGAGGCCCTTGCCCTCTTCACCGATCCGGTTCTCGACCGGGATCTCGAGGTTGTCGATGAAGAGCTCGTTGGTTTCGTGATTGACCATGTTCCGGATCGGCCGAAGCTCAATGCCCTTGCCGATCGCCTCGCGCAGGTCAACCAGGAACACCGACAGCCCTTCGGAGCGCTTCTTCACTTCCGTAAGCGGCGTGGTGCGCGCAAGGAGCAGCAGATAATCGGAGTGCTGCACACGTGAGGTCCAGACCTTCTGGCCGTTCACCACATAGCGGTCGCCTTTAAGCTCGGCAAAGGTCTTGAGCCGCGTGGTGTCCGAGCCGGTGGTGGGCTCGGTCACGGCCATGGACTGCATGCGAAGCTTGCCCGCCGCAATCGCCGGCAGGATGCGCTTTTTCTGGTCTTCCGAGCCATGGCGCAGCACGCACCCCATCACATACATCTGTCCGTGGCAGGCGCCGGAATTGCCGCCTGCGCGATTGATTTCCTCCATGATCACCGAAGCCTCGGTGAGCGACAGCCCCGAACCACCGTATTCCTCGGGGATGAGCGCACCGAGCCAGCCGGCATCGGTCAGTGCGGTGACGAACGCCTCGGGAAAGGCTCGTGCTTCGTCAACTTCCTGCCAGTAGCGGGAGTCGAACTGCTGAACAACGGCGCGCACGCCGTCACGGATGCTCTGATGGGGATCGTTGGCTCGGCTAACCATGTGAAGACCTCTGGTGAAAAACTGTGATCAGGATTTAGGCGGCGGGCACTGCCCGACAAACCAGTCTGCGATCTGCCCGCCGGTCATGAAGGTGACGCCTTCGGTGCGCATCAGCAGATCGAGCATGCGCTCGAAATAGACAAACCGGTGGGGCGGACCCACCAGATGGGGGTGGAGTCCCAGCGCAAGCACGCGCGGCTGGCTACGGCTTTCGCGAACGAACAGCTCCAGCGTGCGCTCGAGGCGCAGATAGAACTCAGGCGACGAGTGCTTTTCGACCGCGTAGATGATTGAGTCGTTCAACTCGAGGTTGTAAGGCATGGCCATGAGCGGGCCACGCGCCGTGTGCATCCAGCTGGGGAGGTCGTCGATCACCCAGTCGAAGGTGTACTCGATGCCCGCATCTTTGAGGAGCTCGGGCGTGTCATGCGTTTGACGCAGCCCCGGGCTCAGCCAGCCGCGCGGACGATGACCCGTGAATGCCGCGATCTTGGCAAGCGAGGCCTCGATCACCTCAGCCTCGCCCCCGACGTGATTCAACGCCTTCTGGTGCATGCCATGGCCGATGAACTCCCAACCCGCATCGTGCATGGCCTGAGCCGCGCGCGGATAGGCGTCGATCACGCCGGCATTGAAGCTGGTGGAGGCGGGCAAGCCGCGTTCGGCGATGGCATTGATCATGCGCGGCAACCCCGCCCGCATGCCGTAGTCTGCCCAACCAAAGTTGGGGAT
>JAGWXN010000138.1 GCA_018969885.1 Betaproteobacteria bacterium
CGGGCAAACTATTGCGATGGCGGAGCAGGAAACCCTCGACACGATGGTGCTTGAGCCCGGTGAGTTTTCGCTCCATCACACTCACACTTTCCACAACTCGATGCCCAACGGTTCGAACGACCGGCGGATTGGTCTGGGGATCAGCTATATCCCCACGCGCTGCCAATGTTCAGCAAGCGTAAAGCTATCGGCGACGCTGGTTCGAGGGGAAGATCGCTTTGGTCATTTCGATCTTGATCCGCCGCCGCAGGCCGACTTCGATTCGGCTGCCCTCGATGTACACAGGCGGGCCATGGAGCGTTGGCATGCGGCGCGCGCCGAGCTGATCCCGGCTGCCCACTCGGTCAGGGCCTGAGCTTCACGCCGCTCGCCACGGCAGCGAAGCCGTTCAGTGGTGGGCTGATCGGGCACCTGCGGGCGCGCCCGCGGTCAGTCCGCACTCAGATTACGATCCTTGATGATCTTGTCCCACTTGGTAAATTCGCTACGCAAAAAGGCGCTCGCGTTCGCGCGGGGGGTGGCGACCGCTTCGAGTCCGTCGCGCTCCAGCACCTGCCGCATGGCGTCGGTCTTCATCGCCTGTGCAGTACCGTGGTTCAGCCGATCGAGCAGCGCCGCCGGGGTTCCGGCGGGGGCGGCGAGAATGAACCAGTTGAGTGCTTCAAAGCCCGGTAGCGTTTCGGCTACCGCAGGGGCGTCGGGTAGCGTGGACAGGCGCTTCAAGCCGGTGGTGGCCAGCACCTTGAGCCGGCCACTTCGCACATGCACCATCGACGATCCCGGATTGTCGAACATCAGATCCACCCGGCCTGCAATCAGGTCGGTGAACGCCGCGCCTGCGCCCTTGTAGGGAACCTTGTTCACGTTGATCTGTGCATTGGCCGTCAGCAGTTCGGTAGCCAGGCGCTGAATGCCGCTGCTGCCAGGCAATGCGAAGTTGATCGACGTGCCCGAGCGCGCCATCTGGAGCGCCTCGGCAAACGTGTTTGCCTTGAAGCCCACCGGTGCCACCAGCACCTGCGGGGTTGAGGCCACGATGGTGACCGGCTCGAAATCCTTGAAAATATCGTAGGGCAGTTTGGCAATAAACGAGGGCGTGATGCCGAAGGCTGCCGAGCTGATCAGGAGCGTGGTGCCGTCAGGGGTTGATTTGGCCACCTCGGCGGCGCCGATCTGGCCGGTGGCGCTGGGGCGGTTTTCCACCGCGACCGATCGATTGACCGCCTTGCCGAGTTCAACAGCGAGCGCACGCGCGAGCACATCCACACCGCCTCCGGCGGCAAAAGGCACCACCATACGAATCGGCCGATCGGGCAGGTCCTGCGCGTGGGCGCTGGCAATCAACAGGCTGACGCAGCCAGCCGCTGCGGCGAGAACAAGTCGGCGGTGTCGGATCATGGTGAACGGGCTCCGTTGACGGGGGCGATCGGTCCGGCGGCAGGTCGAATCGTCCAGGACGACGCCCGGGCGAGTGCAGGTTCAAGCATGCGCGGTCGGCGCAGCAGCCGTGGTTTCCGATTCCGAAATTTGCAAGGTCGATCTCCTCGCTACCCGCTAGGATGCACAGGCTAACCAGGCCATACCGGAGGGACCCGTGATCCGTATTCTTTTCGTCGCGCTATTGGCTGCCTTGCTGCCCGGGCTGTCGGCCGCGCAGTCGTTTCCAAGCCGTCAGATCACCATCATTGTCGGGGTTGCACCGGGCGGCACGCTGGACGCTCTCGCGCGGCAGATCGCGCAGGGCATTGCGCCCATTCTCAAGCAGCCCGTGGTGGTTGAAAATCTTGCCGGCGCGGGCGGGCTGGTGGGTTTTCAGCGCCTGAAGCGTTCCGACCCCGATGGGCACACGCTCAATTTCAGCAACATGGGACTGCTGGTGATTCCGCACCTGCATCCGCAGGGTGGCTTCGATGCGCTCACTGATCTCGCACCCGTGGCATCGGTGGCCACCGTGCCCATGGTGCTTGCGGTGAGTAACGCGAGCGGCTTCAATGATCTCAAAACCATGCTGGCCCATATGCGGCAGAACCCGGGCAAGGTGAACCTGGGTTCAGGCGGGCCGGGGACCACCGCGCATCTCGCGCAGGCGCTGTTCCTGAACCTCGCCAATGTGCAGGGCACCCTCGTTCAGTATCGCGGCACGGGCCCGGCGCTAATCGATGTCATCGCCGGCACCATCGAAGGCATCATCGACCAGACGGTCACCCTCATGCCGCTTCATGCCGATAAGCGTGCGCGTGCCATCGCAGTGTCGGCGCCGCAGCGTCTCCCCCGCCTGCCGGATGTACCGACCTTTGCCGAGGCCGGCTTACCGCAGTTCGACCTGCGGATCTGGAACGGATTGGTTGCGCCCAAAGGCACGCCGCGCGCGGCGCTCGATCGGTTGGCTGCGGCCGTATCGCAGGTCATGGACAGCCCGGAGTATGTCGAACGGGTGGAAAAGCAGTTCGCCTCAGAAATTCCTTCGGCGGCTGATCGCGGTCCGGATGGGTTCCGGCGCCTGTTGGAGCGCGATGCCACGCGCGTGGCCGATCTGGTCAAGTCGATTGGTATTCAGGGCAAGTAAGGTGGGCTGGCCGAGCGCGTTCCGAGCGCTCGAGCTTTGCTGATTGTGAGGCCTCTTCGACAGCCCCAGTAACCGGGGCGCCTCAGCCCGCAATCGGCGGCGCCGTCCCTTCGATCTGTACCCGAAAGCCCGAGCGCACATTGGGCCAGTAGTCCCACAGCGCCTTGTGTTGCGCGCAGCGGTTGTCCCAAAACGCGATGGAGTGTGGCCGCCAGCGGAACCTGCAGGCCCACTCGTCGCGGCCGATATGCCGGTAAAGGAACTTCAGCACCGCGTCGCTTTCGCTACGCGGCAGCTCGTTGATATGGCTGGTGAAGTCCCAATTCACAAAAATGCCCCGGCGCCCGCTTTCCGGGTGTCGGATGATGACAGGATGCGATGACTTGGGCGTACCAGGCCCGAAGACGCGTGAGCCGTCATGGGTGGCAGTGAGCCCGGACAGATAAGCCTTCATCCGGTCCGAGAGCGCGTCATAGGCGGCATAGGTGCTTGCGAACAGGGTGTCACCGCCGCCATCGGGCGGCACGGTATGGTTGTAAAGCATGCTGCCAAGCGGCGGAAAGGGCGCGCACGACTGATCGCTGTGCCAGCTTTCGCCCGAGATGCGCTGTGAGGTCTCGTCATAGTGAAATTTTCGAACCAGCGGATGGTCGGTGGGCTTGCTGATGGTCTGCGCGCCCACGTGCCGACCGAGCGTTCCGAACAGACTCGCGAACCGGATGTGATCGTCAAAACTGATTTTCTGGTCGCGAAAGAACAGCACCTGATAGCGTACGAACGCGTCTTTCACCTCGGTGATCTGCTCGGCAGTGAGGTCGCGCGTGAGATCGATATCGGTGATCTCGGCGCCGATGTGGGGTGACGCGGGCGTGACCGTGATGTGGGTGTAGCGCGCGGCCGGCTGGTCGGGGGTGCGGGCCGAGATAGGCGCGCCAACAGTGCTGGTAAACATGGCGGTCGTCTCCGAAAAGTACTTAGGATCCTATGTTTTTATAGCGAAGTATGCAAATATAATCAAAGCAAGATTTCGGAGATCAAGATTTTGGTGCGCTTTGGTTCCTAAGCATTCTCCCCCTGCTGCGCAACCCCGGCGCCGCGTCCGCTCTGCCGCCCGGCTTGAAGAAAGCCTGGGGTTCCTGATTGCCGAGGCAGAGCGCGCGTCCAAGCGCGTGCTGTTCGCCCGGATCGCGGAGTATGGCGTGCGTCGTGGCGGCTGGTTCGTGCTGCGCACTCTCTGGGAAGATGAGGGCATCACCCATCGCGAACTCGCCCAGCGGTTGGGCCTGATGGAGGCCTCGGTGCTTGAAATGGTGCGGGCGCTCGAAAAAGATGGGCTGGTCACCCGCGTCCGTGACGAGGAAGACCGCCGCAAGGTGCGGATTCACCTCACCCGACAGGGACGTGCGCTCGAGCCCACCCTGATGCAGGTGGCCCAGACGGTCAATGAGCGGATGGTCCGGGATCTGTCGCAGGCCGAAGCGGTGCTGCTCAAGCTTTTGCTCAAGAAAGTTCGCGATTCACTCGCCGACGTATGAACTCCAGGCAAACAATCCGAGGCGGTCGATGACACCCCGTGTCCTGATCGTGGGCGCCGGCATCGCAGGCTGTTGCGCAGCCATCGCATTGGCGCGAATTGGCTGGGCTGTCACGCTCATTGAAAAGCAGTCGGCCTGGCAGTTCCAGAGCTCGGGGATTTTTGTCTACAGCAATGGCCTCGCGCAGTTCCGCGCGCTCGGTGTCATGGATGAGATGGTGGCTGCGGGCTTTCCAATCGCCGATGGACGTAACGTCTACCTCAATGCCGACGGCTCATCGTTTCTGGAAACGTTTTATCCGGCGCGATTCGAAGGCGAGGACCAGACCCCCATTCTTGGCATTCGTCGTGCCGACATGCAGCGCGTGTTGTCGCAGCATCTGAGCGAGCTCGGCGTCGAAGTGAGACTGGGGTGTACGGTCGAGCGGCTGGACGCTCCGCCTTCGCGGGTGGATGCATGGCTCTCCGATGGCCGTCGCGTCGTCTGCGATCTGCTCCTGGGCGCGGACGGCATTCGGTCGCAGGTGCGACAGCTGCTCTGGCCCGGTGTTGAACCGCGCTACAGCGGGTTCGGTGTCTGGCGAAGCGTGCATCGGCGCCCAGCCGATCTGGCCGACAAAATCATGATGATGGCGCCGGGTCTGCGGCTGGGCATCATGCCCATCTCGCAGCGTCAGCTCTATCTGTTCGGAACCGTGCCCGAACCCGCGGGGTCGTGGTTTGCCCGCGAAGAATGGGCGGCCCTGATGCGCTCGCGGTTTGCAGTCTTTCGCGGTCCCGCTGCGCAGTTTCTCGATGAGCTCACCGCCCAGTCCGAGGTGCTTTATACCGCGGTCGAAGAAGTGGTGATGGCGGGCCCCTGGCATCATCACCGGGTGCTGCTCATTGGCGATGCAGCGCATGCCAGCACGCCATTCATGGGGCAGGGTGGTGCCATGGCTGTCCAGGATGCAGTGGTGCTCGGACGCCTCCTCGCCTCGGGTCTGTCAGTGGACAGCGCGCTCAACCGGTTCAGTGAAGTGAGGCCGCCCGTCTGCCGCTTCGTTCAGGATGTATCCAGGCAGGTGGGCGTGAGCGGTGCTCAATCCGATGCGCTGGAACATGCGAAGATTCTTCACACCATGCGATCCACTGCTCAGCAGCGGGTGGACGACTTTTATGCGCAGCTCGAGCGTCTCGGCTCGCACATCAGCACAGGGGACACGCCATGACACGCAGACACTGGATCAGCGCAATCGCCGCGGGAGGCATTTTGGCCGCGCTGCCGCTGTACGCTCCCGCGCAGACCTACCCCAGCAAACCCATTCGCATCATCGTGCCGTTTGCAGTCGGCGGGTCCTCTGACATCATGGCGCGTGGCCTGGGTAAACAACTTGCCGAGCAGATGGGCGCGCAGGTGGTGGTGGAGAACCGGCCCGGAGGCGGGGGCGGGCCGGCGATGCAGGCTGTGGTGTCGTCGCCTGCCGACGGCCACACGCTGCTCTACGGCACCATTGGCACCAACAGCGTCGCGCCGTTGCTCTTCAAGAATCTGCCGGTGGATCCCGTCCGCGATCTTCAGCCGGTCTCCCTCCTCGCACTCAATCCAAGCGTGCTGATCGTGAACTCGACGCTACCGATTCAGTCGCTCGAGGACTTGATCCGTTATGCCAAGGCCCACCCGGGTAAGCTCAGCTATGCCTCGGCAGGCAATGGATCGATTTCACATCTGGCCACCGAACTTCTTAAGACCAGTGCGCAGATCGATATGCTGCATGTCCCCTACAAGGGCGGCGGCGCAGCCTCTGCCGACCTGCTGGCGGGCAACATTTCCCTCATGATTGAAACCATCACCAACGCCATGACGCTGGTGAAGACGGGCAAAGTGCGAGCCATTGCAAACTCGGGCAGCCGCCGCTGGCCGACCGCACCTGATCTGCCCACGTTTTCGGAAGCCGGCGTACCCGGCTATCAGGTCGACAGCTGGACCGGCTTATTTGTCGCGGCGGGCACGCCCGCGTCTGTCGTCGACCGGATCAACGCTGAGCTCGTCAAAGCCGCGCGCGATCCCGGCTATCGGACCGCAATGAGCAATATCGGGGTGGAAGCGGTCAGTTCATCGCCCCAGGAATTCGCGAGTTTCGTCAAAGCCGAGATGGAGAAATGGGGGCGGGTGATTCAACTCACCGGCACCCGGGTCGACTGACGACCGCGCTGCGTCTCGGGCATTGCGGATCAGGCTGCCGCCGCATACCTCGGGGCTCGGGCCGCCGCCGCAGACCTCGCAAATCAGGCCGCTGCCGCGTGGCTGGCCTCGATCTTTCGCCTGATGTGCTCGCCTGCAGTCATCGCCGGAAAACGCGCCTGCTCGCCTGGCGGAACGCAGGTGGGTACGCAGGCGATGCTCTGGTCATAGTTCGGATGCACGAACATGCCGATCGAGAGCCGGCGACTGCGGGCCACGCCCAGGGGCGGGTTGGCCACGCGATGCAGCGTGGACGCCCATCGACCGTTGGTCCAGTGCGCCATCATGTCGCCCAGGTTCACCACGAACTCGCCCGCGCGTGGCTGCACCCCGGCCCAGCGCCCATCGGGCATCTGCACCTCCAGTCCGCCCGGCGCGTCGGAGGCGGCGAGCAGCGTCATGGCACCGTAGTCAGTGTGCGCGCCGGTACGTAGTTGGCCCGAGATCGGCTCGGATTCGAGCATTGGATAGTGATGGCACGACAGAATGCTGAAGTGCCGATCCAGCACGCCGTTGAACGCATGGGGCGGTAACTGGAGCGCCGCGCCGAATAGTCGCATCATGTTCGCAGCCAGCACCTCATAGGCCCGATACACCTCCACCAGCGTGCGATCGATTCCGGCAGGTTGATCGGGTAACAGGTTGGGCGCGTAGCTGGTGGCCGCTTCGGGCAGGTTGGCGTAGTAGGCGCGATGATCATCAACCGGGCCGAGAAAAAGCGACTCGCGCAGATCGGGCGGCGCCTTTTGCCCCAGCGTGTTGGCGAGCCCGCGCGTGGCCATCCCGTGATAGCCGCGTTGCTTGGCAGGGCCGGTCGGATGCCAGCGGTTTTTGGTCTCGGTGGACAGATCGAAGAACGCATAGAGTTCACGCATCGCCCGATCCAGGAGCCCGGGCGGGAAGCCGTGACCGGAGATGATCAGAAAGCCGGTCTGCTCACATGTGCGTGCCACCGCACGGGCGACCCGACCGGCTTCATCGGTGCCGGCAAGAAACGGTGCGATGTCGATGGTCGGGACGTCGATTCGTTCGGTCATGATGAAAGCTCCCCGTCCACCAGCGTCTCATACGACGGATCGCGGCTGATCAGCCCGCCCGAAATCAGCGCAGCCTTCAGCCGCAGCAGCGCGGCGGGCGGCAGATCGGGGGTTGTGGCCCACAACCCAGCGGACCGATAGGCCGCGATGATCGATGCCAGCGCCTCCTGATTGAGGTCGGGCAGAAACGGCTGAACCGCCCGGGCGATATCGTTCGCTGCCGAGCGCTGCAAAGCCCGCAACGCGCGTGCGATGCCGGCGACCAGGCGATGACACTCATCGCGCCGCCGCTTCATCGTCTGTCGAGTGGCATAAAACGTGGTGTAGGCGATATCGCCGCGCTCGGAAAACCGATGCCAGATCTCGCCTTGACCCGCGGCCACCAGCTGGTGCGCATACGGCTCGAACACCTGGATGACATCGACCTGCTGACGAAGATAGGCGCGCAGATTCGTGGCCATGGGCCGAACGCGTCGCCCGGCGATTTTTTCAGGCGCGAGGCCGGCTCGCTGCAGATCATCCTGAAAGGTCATCCAGGGGGTCGGGACGTCGCCCGCCGGGGCCACCTTGAGGCCCGCGAGGTCTGCGAATCGGAACTGCGGCCGGGGGCCCCGACCAACCAGCACAAAGGGGTCGCGCGCCACCACCTGACCGAAGCAGGCGAGCGGACAGCGCGGATCAGCGTCGTGATGCATCATCACCCGCATCGGCCCCCCCCAGGAGACGTCTGCGCTGCCTTCGAGCAGCTTCAGAGGCGTGTTCGTGGTGGCGGGTGACACCACATGCTGGATCGCAAGCCCCTCGCTTTCCCAGAAGCCACCGGCGAAAGCGAGATAAAACGGCACATAGGGAACCGCTCGCATGTTTTCGCACAGCACCAGGGGGCGCCGTGGCAGCGCGCGCCGCGCGGGCACGCCGGATGCCTTGGGTGTCATGGGGGCTGCCCGCGTGAGGCTAACCGCGGCCCAGCACGAGACGCGCTGCCGCCTCGCCCGCCAGCCGGCCCGTGCTGGTGGCCATGAGGAGGCCAGAGCCCGACATGTAGCCCCAATCGGCGGGCCCTGACAGGCCGCGCGCTGCGCCACCGCCTGCAAACAGGTTGGGAAAAGGGGTGCCGTCGGTTCGCAGCACCCGCATGCCGGTATCGATCTCGAGACCGCCCTGCGTGTGAGTGAGCGCGCCCACGATCCGGCACACGAAGTAGGGCGCACTTAGCATGGGCTTTTTGGTGAAATCGCGTCCGAACTCATCAGCCTTCGAGCCGGCCGCGCAAGCCGCTACATCGGCAAACGTTGCCTCAATCACGGCGAGGT
>JAGWXN010000139.1 GCA_018969885.1 Betaproteobacteria bacterium
GTCGTGCTCGATATGGCCACGACCGACGTATCGAACGGAAGACTCCGCCAGGCGCGTAGGCTGGGCAAGACCCTCCCCCCAGACACCGTGCTCGACGCCCAGGGCGCGCCCACCACCGATCCAAACAAGGCGGTCACGCCCCTCCCCCTGTCCGGACCGAAGGGGGCAGGCATCGCCCTGATGTTTGAAATGATGACCAGTCTGGTGGCGGGCAACCCGATCACCGAGCCCTTCATCCACGCCAAAGACCGGCCGCGTCACGGTCAGAACGCCATGTTGATGCTTGCCCGGATCAGCGCGTTCGGCGAACTAAGTGTGGGCTACCCCGCTCATGTTTCCGAGTTGGTCAACACGCTCAAGTCCATGCCCCGGGCGCAGGGTGCCGACGAGGTGCTGCTGCCTGGCGAACGCCGGGCGCGAGCGCGCGCACGAACCCAGGCGCGCGGCCTGGTTGAGGTCAATGATCAGGTCTGGACGGAACTGACCCAGCTGTCGGGCGCCGCCGGGGTCGCGCTCCCGCTCAGTCCACCGTGATCTTCCGCTCCTGAATCACGCGCCCCCAGCGGCTCGTTTCATTCTGCAGCCAGGCACCGAATTCGGCAGCGCTGCTCCCCACCACCTCCACCCCCTGCTCATTCAGGCGCTGACGGACATCGGGTGCAGCGAGCGCCTTGACCACTGCGCCATGAATCTTTTCGATGATGGCGGGTGGCGTACCGGCGGGCGCGATCATGCCGGTCCAGGACTGTGCCTCAAACCCCGGAATGCTGTCGGAGATTGGCGGCACTTCGGGTGCCTGGGGCGTGCGCTGCGGCGATGAAACCCCAAGCGCTGTCAGCCGTCCGGTCTTCACATGCGGAAACACCAGGCTCATGGACGCGATCATGCCGGTGACCTGCCCGCCCAACAGATCGTTGAGCGCCTGCGCGCCGCCCCGATAGGAAATCAGCGTGATATCCAGCCCCGCCGACGCTTTGAGAAGCTCGGCTGACAATCGGCTGGAAGTGCCCGCCCCAGGCGTGGAAAACATCACCCGGTTAGGTTCCCTGGCCGCTCTGAGAAACTCGGCCATCGATTTGATGCCGCTGGCAGGATTGACCACCAGCAGCTGCGGACTCCGCACCATGAGTGAAATCGGTACAAAGTCCTTGAGCGGATCATGCGTGACGCCCTTGTAGAGGAAGGGGTTGGTGGCAAAGCTGTCAAACACCACGCCCAGCGTGTAGCCATCAGCAGCGGTCTTCGCAAGCGCATTCGTGGCAACCACGCCACCGGCCGCGGCAATGTTTTCCACGACCACGGCCTGGCCGAACTGATCGGCCATTTTGGGTGCGACCAGCCGGGCAGCAATATCGGTGACCCCGCCCGGCGGATAGGGCACCACGATTCGAATCACCCGCTGTGGAAACTCGCCTGCAGCGGCGGCCGGCGCCTGCGCCTGGGTGCCCGCCGAGTAACCGCCGAGGAACGCAGCGACCACGGTCACGGCGCGAATCGCACCGCTGAAACGCATCAAAGTCAGTTCTCGCATGGCACATACCTCGCTAGCCAGTCGCCCACGACACGCCAGACCCGCTGGTTGCCCTCGGCAAACATGAAATGGTTGGTGTCACCGAACAGATGCAGATCCTTGGGCATGCCGGCCTTGGCAAAAAGCCCCAGCGACTGCTCGGTGGGCGTGACTGAATCGACCGAACTGTGAAGCAGCAGTAGCGGCCGCGGACTGATCTGATGAACGACCTCTTCCGCCCGAAAATCAAACATGCTCTGCGCGGTTTCGGCCGTAAATTCATCGAGCGACCCGGTGACGAGCTGGCGCTTCAATCCTGGTGGAATCGGGACGATCTCGCCGCGTGGCACCATCATCGACCGGCCCGTACGCTCGCGATAAGCCCGACCCTCGTCAATCATCGCGGTAAAGCGCTGCCAGGCTTCGGGCGTCGCGTGCTGGCCGCGAAACTTACGCTCACCATGCCCCCAGCCACCGCTCGAGATTGCGCCGGCAAGCCCAGACTCCACCGCTGCCGCATACACCGCCACCGCACCGCCAAAGCTCGAGCCCGCCACCACAATGGCATCGCCCTTCACCTGCGGCAGCGTGCGCAGATGACGGAACGCATCGACCGTGCATTGCACCTGCTCGAGGCAGATGAGGTTGCCACGCGGGCCTTCGCTTGCCCCACAGCCCGGCATGTCAAAGCGAAACGTGGCGTAACCCATGCGATCGAATTCATCGCAGGGCCCGGTGACGTTACCCGCAGTCATGTTGCTGCCAAAACCGTGCAGCACGATGACAGTGGGACGGGCCTGTCCTGGAGCCGCCTGCGCCGGCATCCGGAGGCGCGCGGCAATCTTCCAGCCCTGGGACATGAAACTTTGTTCGAGGTCAGTGCTCATGAGCGGGTGCCTCCGGTGGCGGCCGATGGGGCTGCAGCCGCTCGCGTAGCGGCGCGCGCAGCATCGATCGCGCGCGCTGCCGATAAGGACGGCCGTGCGGCGTTCGCGGGCGGTGGCGGGATACCCTCGGCCAGATGCCACTCGCTGAAACGGTTCACCCGATACTGATGAGGCTTCCAGTGCTCCGTCACAAAGTCGGGATCAGAGAAATATTCCACCGCGCCACCCAACGGGTTCTTGAAGTACCAGAAATACGCCGACGAGATGGGATGTCGACCTGGGCCCACCGCGGTCGCCCAGCCTTTGGCGGCGAACGCGCGACCGCCGCCGAACACCTCGTGAGGCGACTGCACCTCGAAGGCCAGATGGTGGAGGTCGCTGTGTCCATGCGGGCTCTTGAGCAGAAACACATTGTGGTGTTCACTACGACGCGCCCAACGAAGAAACACCCCCGCTCCACCCACATAGCGATCGGAGAGCCAGAAGCCCAGCCGCTTTCGATAAAACGCCTCGGCCTGATCGACATCAGGAACGAAAAAAACAATATGACCAATCTGCCAGGGCCGCGCCTGCTCATGCACACTGGCAATCGTGTCCACGCGGCGGCGCGAACCCGGCTGGTTATAGGACTGCGCGGCGGGCGCTGCGATCGGGACCCGCGCCGACACGGTGACGCTCAGCGTGATGCCACTGTCATCCTTAAACCGCAGCCGTCCATCTGGTTGCTCGTCAACCGAACGGTCACGGGCAAGCTCGGCACCCAGGCGCTCAAGATCGCGTCGCGACTTGACCGCAAGCACGAATTCCCGGAACTGCGAACCAGGCGCGATGCGCGGTGCAAGCCCCCTCATCCCGTCGCGGCAGATATCCAGCGCCGTTCCATTGCCAGTTGCAAACGTCAATCGCGAACGAGTGGCTGAAATTCGTCGGAGCCCCCAGTCACTGAAAAAACGCCGCGGCTGATCGAGCGCTTCAGCGCCAAAGATCACGCGGTCTATGCCAACGTAGTCCAAGGACAACTCCTCTGGTCAAGGTCTTCCGGGTGAACATGCCTGGATTGCAGCGTGCAGGTAATCAGGCGTTCGCATCAAGAAACGACAGGCTCCCCTCGATCGGTAAACCTGCATATTGCTCGGCGAGCGCCCGCTGAGCGCTGGGCGTGGCCTTCAGAAACTCAAGCTCGTATTCCTGCGCCCGCTGATCGAAATCGGTGGCCTCAGGAAAGCGGTGCAGCAGATTGGTGAGATACCAGGAGGTGCGAACCGAGTGCCATACGCGCCGGAGCGCGGTGGCGCTGTAGTCATCGAGTTCGGCGCGATGCCCCGTGCGATAAAAGCTTGCCAGCGCGCGCGCCAGATAGGTCACATCCGATACCGCCAGATTCAGCCCCTTCGCGCCGGTGGGCGGAACGATGTGCGCGGCGTCACCCGCCAGGAACAGACGGCCGAACTGCATCGGCTCGGTCACAAAGCTTCTGAGCGGTGCGATCGATTTTTCGACGGGTGGCGCAGGCCGAATGTCTGCCGCCAACTCAGGCGGAAAGCGGGCAATCAACTCCGGCCAGAAACGCTCGTCGGGCCAGTCATCCACGCTGTCAGAGAGCGGCACCTGCACATAAAACCGTGCAAGCTGGGGATTCCTCATGGATGCCAGAGCGAATCCGCGCGGGTGATTGGCGTAAACGATTTCGGCGAGCGGCGGCGTGGGCGCAAGGACGCCCAGCCACCCAAACGGATAGATTTTCTCGTACTCGCGCAGCACGCCCGCGGGCACCGAACGACGCGACACGCCATGAAACCCATCGCACCCCGCAATAAAGTCGCAGCGGAGCTGCCGCGCCTGTCCGCCCACGCGATAACAGATCAGCGGTTCGGCAGAATCAAGTCCGTCCAGCGTCAGATCTTCCGCCTCGAATTCGATCCGCGCCTCGCGCCGATCAGCGGCCAGGAACAGATCTTCCTGAATGCGCGTTTGCCCGTAAGCGGTAAAGCGCTTTCCGACATGCGTGGCGCAGTCGATAAAGAAGCTGCTACGCCCGGACCAGACGATCTTCATGCCATCGTGCACATGCCCTTCTGCCTGAAGACGATCGGCAAGGCCAAGCCGAGTGAGCACCTCGACCGTGCTCTGCTCCAGGACACCCGCCCGGATACGACTGAGCACATGGTCGCGGCTTTGACGCTCGAGGACCACGGTTTCGATCCCGGCCCGGGCCAGCATTTCGGACAGGAGCATGCCCGCAGGGCCTGCACCGATGACAGCCACCTGAGTTTTCATGGGTCTGGGAAGAATCCTGCTTGGGTTGAGATCACGGGATCGGGCGAACCGGCAACGGACTGAGATCGCTCAGCGCGGCGTCGAGCGCAAGACGGACCGCCGCATGATCGTCGATCTGCTCGATCAGGAGCAGACACAGTCTTGACAGGCGCTTCACCTGCTCGCCGCAATCGGGTGTGTCCGTGAGGGCGATCAGATCTTCGAGCAGATCATCAATCTGCTGCTGGGAGAGATTCATGAGCTCAATGCCTCCTCGAGCGCTGCCTGCTGTTCCGCAGGGTCAGACGAGATGGCAGCTGACAGCACATGGCCATCAGGCCGGATCAACCAGATGCCAGCGGGGGGAGCAGCGAGTTGGCGCTCGAGCGCGGACCAGCCGGCATCGTCGCACCAAGCCCGTACGTTCACGCGTTGAAGCGCGACTGACCCGACTCCATCGGTCTCGGGCTGGGGATGAGCGCTAGCCTCATCAAAGTTCAATGCGGTGAATCCGGATCCGAGAAGATCATGCAGATAGCGAGGTGCATCGCCACTTCGGAGCCGCACATTGGGCAGGGCGCGGCCCACCGCAGCGTTGACGGGCTCCTCTCCGCCGCCCGCAGCCCCCGCCCTGGCGGCTGCCGCCTCCCTTCCGCGCCCACCGTAAACCGCTGGCGCCGACAGCCGGCCGGTATTGATCATTCGTGCCGCGAGCGGATGTCGGTTGGCGAGCGCCACGATCGCCTCGCGCCAGAGCGCCGCTGAAGGCTGGTCGGCAGGATGAACAAAGCGCGCCGAGCGCCGGGTCTGACGGATGTTTTCCATGGCGGCCTGATGGCGCTCTTCGCTGTAGTGGTCGAGCACCGACGGCGCAGCGCAGCCGGACAACACCAGCGACAGGCGCCAGCCCAGCGCATCAGCGTCCTGGATGCCACCGTTACCGCCGCGCGCGCCAAATGGCGACACCACATGGGCGGCATCCCCCGCAAACAATACCTGGCCGTGGCGATAGGACGCGAGGCTCTCATGCCGATACTGCCAGACACCCGACCACGCGATGTCAAACGCCACATCCGGCCCCAGCAGACGCCGCACCCGCTCACGCATGCCCGCCTCGCTCGCCGCCTGTTCGGCGTCTTCGTGCGGGCTCATCTGAAAATCGAGCCGCCAGGTGCCGTCGGCCATCCGGTGCCGCCAGACTGCGCGGCCAAAATTGGCGCTGCAGTCGAGCCAGGTCCAGCGCTCCTCGGGGATATCGGCATTTTTTGCCACGATATCGATGATGATCCAGCGATCCTCGGTTCGGTCAAAGACCACGGGCGCGAGTCCGAGGCAATCACGAACGCGGCTCGACGAACCGTCGCAGCCCACCACCCACTCAGCGAACATCCGATATCGGCCCTCGGGCGTTGAGACTTCGAGTTCGATCGGTTCGGTATCACCGCGAGGGCGAACTTGCTCAACCCGATTGAGCCAGCGAAGTTCAGCCTGACCCGTAGCCTGGAGCGTATCGACCAGAAACTGTTCAACGTAGTATTGCTGCAGATTGGTAAAGCCGTTGAAGCGGAGATCGGGCTCCTGCTGCAACCGGAACGTGGTGACTTCGGCATCGCGGCACAACACCCGCCCCACATTCCAGGTCACGCCTTTGCTCACGATCTTTTCACCCACCCCGAGCCGGTGAAAGATGTCGAGCGTGCGCTGCGCCCAGACAATGCCGCGCGAGGCAAGCCCTCGCACCCCCACGGTGTCATCGTCGTCCAGCACGATCACACGCTGACCGCGTCGCACCAGATCGAGCGCGAGCGTGAGGCCAGTGAGCCCCGCGCCTACAATCACCACCGGATAGCAGAGCGGGCCCGTGACCGTATCGAGGTCAACGGGTCGTACAAACGGATAACGGGGTAGTTCAAACGCCGTCAAATCAGCCGCCCTGCCGCCGATCAGGCCCGTACCGCCTGAGGCGCCTGCGCGCGAGGCGCCCTCAGTCCCGTTAGAACCCGGTCTGGGGTGAGCGGCAAGCGTCTGAAGCGAACACCCGTGGCATCGAACACCGCATTCGCAAGCGCTGCGCCGGCGGGTCCCTGCGAGGCCTCACCGGTGCCCAGATAGGGCGCGCCCGGCCGATCAATCAGCACCACCTCTACGGGCGGCACTTCGGAGAAGGTCAGGATCGGATAACTGCTCCAGTCAGAGGACAAAACCCGCGTGTCATCGAATCGAACCTCTTCCTTGAGCGTCCAGCTGAGCGATTGGATCAATCCGCCTTCAATCTGGTTCACCACACCATCGGGGTTAACGATATGGCCACTGTCGGCTGCCGCGACCGCGCGAAGCACGCGAATGTGCCCGCTCGCGCGATCAACCTCGACCTCAAGCGCTACCGCGCAGTAACCCGCAACATTTTTGTATCGGGCAAATGCAATGCCGCGGCCACGCCCCGCGGTCTTGCGCCAGCTGCTCCAGCCAAAGCGTCTGGCAGCGCCGGTTAGCACATCGCGCGCCCGCTCATCCTTCAGATGCCGCAAGCGGTACTCAAGCGGATCAGCATCGGTTGCCACCGCGAGCTCATCAATGAATGACTCGATCGCAAAGACGTTGCCGTAGGCCCCGAGTCCTCGCGTGGACGACACCCGAAGCGGCATCTCGGTAATGAAGTGCGTACGTACCCGATGCCCGGGAAACTCATAGAGCGCGATCGCGTTCCGGTCAGCCGCATAGTTGGGGGGGCCAAGATTGCCCGGCACCGGCATGGCAAAGGGCTTTTCGAGATAACGCGCTGACAGCAGGTTGCCGGGCTGACCGTTGGGTCGCGTGCCGTGCGGCGTGGACCAGAGCTGGAAATCCCAGTCGAGCACATTTCCCTGCGCATCGAGCGTGGCCCGGGTATCGATGAGCATGGCCGAGCCGTAGGGCTCCCAGAGATGCTCCTGTTCGCGGGTAAAGACCACACGAATCGGTTTGCCGGGCACCGCTACCGCGAGCAATGCAGCATCGGCCGCTGCATCATCGGCCAGATTATGACCATAGCAGCCCGCCCCCTGTACATGCTGCAGGCGCACCTTCTCAAGCGGCATTCCCAGCATCTTGGCAATGGCCTCGCGCGTCTCGAAAACCGATTGGCTGTGCGTCTGAACGGTGAGCAGGCCGTCGGCACCGAGCGTTGCGATGGCGGCAGAGGGCCCAATCGACGCATGCATCTGATACGGGCGGTAGTAGGTGGCGGCGAGCGTGCGGGCCGGCTCCGCGCCCCCCGGCGCCCGCGGCTGGTTGCGCGTATCGATCAGCCGAGAAGGCGCAGTTCGTAACCAGTCGGCCATCCGATCATGACCGGGCATGGCCTTGTCGAACTCCCATTTGGCCGCCGACGACAGCGCACGCGCCGCGTCCAGCGCCTGCCGCTCGCGGTTAGCCACGACGGCAAGAAAACTGCCTTGACGAACCACCCGCACAACCCCAGGCATCCGCTCAACCGGTGCGATATCAATCGCGACAAGTCGCGCGCGGTAGGTGGGCGGACGAACCACCTGCCCATGCAGCATTCCCGCGATCCGCTTTTCGTGGACAAAGACCGAGCGTCCAAGAAACTTGTCCTCCAGGTCGGGGCGGGGCTGCGAGCGACCGATGTAGCGATGCTGCTCGCGCGGCTTACGCGGCGCCTTGCCGGTGGCCTCACGCTGAAGCGTGTCGGGCTGGACCAGCTCGCCATAACTCAGCTTCGCCCCCCCCGGCGCGCTGATCACCCCGTCAACCACGCTGAGCGCGGCCGCGGGTTGGCCCAGGCGGGCCGCGGCCAGATCCAGAAGGAGCGCACGCACCTCAGCCGCCGCCTGCTGCACCGCGGGTGCGCTGTAGGGCATGGAAAGGGAACCCGCTGTGACACCTTCGTTTGGCACCAGCGCGGTATCACCGGACACGACCCGGATACGCGCGAATTCGACGTCGAGTTCATCGGCGCAGATCTGGGTGAGCGCGGTGAGGATGCCCTGCCCCAGCTCGACTTTGCCGAGGAAT
>JAGWXN010000140.1 GCA_018969885.1 Betaproteobacteria bacterium
CAAGCTCGACCTGGTTGTCGCGGGCACCGACGCCGCGGTTCTGATGGTTGAGTCAGAGGCGCATGAACTGCCGGAAGACGTGATGCTGGGTGCCGTGGTCTACGGCCATGAGCAGATGCAGACCGTGATCGACGCCATCAACGAACTGGTGGAAATGGCGGGTAAACCGGAATGGGACTGGAAAGCCCCGGAACGCGATCAGGCGCTGGTCGCGCGCATCGCCGAGCTTGCTGAGGCCGATCTGCGCGCGGCCTATCAGGTGCGGAACAAACAACAGCGCACTACGCAGCTCCGCGAAGTGAGCAGCAAGGTGGCGGCGGCGCTTGCCGAACAGGCGGCCGCCTCGGGCACGTCAGCGCCCGATGGCAACACCGTCTCCAACATTCTCTTTGACCTCGAATCAAAAATCGTTCGCGGGCAGATCCTGTCGGGGCAACCCCGGATCGACGGACGCGACACCCGCACCGTGCGCCCGATCGCTATCCGCACCAGCGTGCTGCCGCGCGTACACGGTTCGGCGCTTTTCACCCGCGGCGAAACCCAGGCGATGGTGGCTGCCACGCTTGGCACCTCGCGTGATGAGCAGATCATCGACGCCATCGCGGGCGAGTATCGCGAACGCTTCATGTTCAACTACAACATGCCGCCGTTTGCCACCGGTGAAACCGGTCGCATGGGTTCGCCCAAGCGCCGCGAGATCGGTCACGGCAACCTGGCCAAGCGCGCCATTCGTCCGCTCTTGCCGTCCGCCGCAGATTTCGCCTACTCACTCCGCGTGGTCTCCGAGATCACCGAATCGAACGGCTCGTCCTCCATGGCTTCGGTGTGCGGCGGTTGCCTGGCACTGATGGATGCAGGGGTACCCGTCAAAGCGCATGTGGCGGGCGTGGCCATGGGCCTCATCAAAGATGGTGGGCGCTTCGCGGTGCTCACCGACATCCTTGGCGATGAAGATCACCTCGGCGATATGGATTTCAAGGTGGCGGGTACCGAAACCGGCGTGACCGCGCTCCAGATGGATATCAAGATCCAGGGCATCACCCGCGAAATCATGCAGGTGGCGCTTGCGCAGGCACGTGACGGCCGGCTTCACATCCTCGGCAAGATGCGCGAGGCCATGGGCGGAGCCCGCACCGAGCTCTCCGATTTCGCGCCGCGCATGTACACCATGAAGATCAACCCCGAGCGGATTCGCGACGTGATCGGCAAGGGTGGCGCCACCATCCGTCAGATCACCGAAACCACCGGTACCCAGATCGACATCCAGGACGACGGCGCCATCACCATCGCAGCCGTCGACGGTGCCGCCGCAGCTCGCGCGCGCAAGATGATCGAGGACCTGACGGCGGAAGTTGAAATCGGTCGCATCTACGAGGGCACGGTCCTCAAGATTCTCGATTTCGGCGCCATCGTCCAGGTGATGCCGGGTCGTGACGGTCTGCTCCATGTGTCGCAGATCGCCAACGAGCGGGTCAATCAGGTCTCCGACTACGTGAAGGAAGGCCAGGTTGTGCGCGTCAAGGTCATTGAGGCCGATGACAAAGGCCGTCTGCGCCTGTCAATGAAAGCGGCCGCGGCAGACGATGCCGCTGCTGCCGCCCCTCAGCAGCCTGCCAGCTAATCAGCGTCCGGGTCGGCGCCCACTGGCCTGCAAGGGGGTGGGTGCCGTGCGGCGTGACCCGTCCGGCCCGCGTGCACCGGGCACGCTCGCTGAGCTGGCCTAATCGCGCGGATACCAGCGGTTGTCGTCGGTTTGTTCTGCGCGGCCATCTTCCCGTAATTTGAGCAGATGCGCGAGGAGCGATCGCTTGGCTGCGCCCCATAGCACCTTGGGCGTGTCGTCGTAGGCGATCTCCACCAGATCGTCGAGTAAGCTGCGCGGGCGCGCATGAAGCGCTGCAAACACTTTGCTCTCGCGCTTCAGGCGGTGCGCAATCAGTCGATCGATTTCGAGCTTGGCGCGGCCCAGCACGTGTCCGTGCGCGGGCAGAATCGTATCGAAACGCTCGGCTTTCAAGCGCTCGAGCGAAGCCAGGTAATCGCGCATGTTGCCGTCGGGAGGCGTGATGACCGTGGTGGAGCCGTTGAGGATATGGTCGCCCGACAGCAGCAGCTCATCTTCTTCCAGAAGCAGACACAGATGATGCTCGGTATGCCCGGGTGTGTGGATCACACGGAGCGTGGTGTCGCCCACGGTGATGCGGTCGCCGTCGTGAAGTGTGCGGTCGGGGACCCACTTCCACTCGGGTGCAAAATCCGGGCCGGTGGGGCGGCCCAGTGTGGGTGCGCCGGTGAGTGACTGCAAAATGGCCGCGCCCGGCACGTGATCCTGGTGGGCATGCGTGCAAAGAATGGCTTTCAGACCCTTCCCGACCAGGGCATGGATTCGGGCGACGTGGGCAAAGTCTTCCGGGCCTGGGTCGATCACCAGATACTCGCCTGGTCCGCCGATGATGTAGCAGTTGGTGCCGGGGCCAGTCATCCGACCCGGGTTGGGCGCGGTGAGGCGCCATAGGTTTTTAAGCAGTTGAACCGGGTGTTCATGCTGCCAGTCCAGGCTGTGCAAGGGGCGACCATCAGGTACCACCAGCTCCAGCTCACCGTAAGGCGGCTCGTCTTCGCAGAAGCGCTCAATGCGGCCATCCATCAGGCCGGCACGCGGCGAACTGGTCCACACCTGAGCCTGATGACGGCAATGATCAATCGCCTGCGCGACCGAACTGAAGCGGGAGAGTTGCCGCAGGGTGCGAATGGTGGGAAAGATCATCTCGAAGTCGCCGCGCTCGTGGCGGGCCAACGCGTCGGCCGGCGCGACCCAGGTGGGTTCGAACTGCTCGTTGCCGTCGGCTGACGGATGCTGGCCGTCTGGCATGCGCGCGATAAAAAACCGGGCATCAAAGCGGCGTGGAATATCGCGGTCGGCAATCCAGTGACTGAACCACCAGACATGGTCGAGCGCAAGCGTCCAGTTGTGCGAAGCGAGTTGCGCAATGAGTTCGCCGTCATGGGCGCGGTCAAGGCGGGTGGCCGCCGCAGCGGAGACCGGTTCACCATCGGCCTGATTGGCGAGCAGGACGCCAAGTTCCTCGAAGGCCTCGCGAACCGCGGCGGTGGCATAGCTCACGATCTCGTCAGTCTGATCGGGGCGGCTGCGGCTGACCGCACGTGCGGCGGGGGATTGGTCAGCCGGGTCGAGCGCGCCGCCCGGGAACACGTAAGCGCCAGGCGCAAAGCTTGCGGTGAGTGAGCGTCGGGTCATCAGCACTTCGATACCGGGCGCGGCATCGCGCAGCAGAAGAATGGTTGCTGCGGGACGAAGCGGCGCGGGTTCGCGCCACTCATGCAGTTGCTGGGCGGGTCTTACCATGGCGGATGATCCTCAGAAGCCCGGTTGCAATGCCGGTCAGTAGGGTCGGCCCTCGCGGGCGCGTGCGGCGAGCGACTCGGGCGGTTGGAAGCGCTCGCCGTACTGCGTCGCGAGTTCCTGAGCGCGCGCGATAAATCGCGCAAGCCCTACGTGGTTCACGAACTGGAGGGTACCGCCAGCCCATGCCGGGAAACCCCAGCCGAAAATTGAGCCGATGTTGGCATCACGAACCGATTCGAGCACGCCTTCGTCCAGGCAGCGGATGGTTTCCAGCGCCTGGATGTAGAGGAGCCGCTCGCGGATGTCGTCATGCGAGGGTTGACGCTTGGCGCCACGGGCAAAGACGCTGAGCCCACTCCAGAGGGTCTTGGGTCCGTCACTCGGGTAGTCATAGAAGCCTGCGCCCCAGGCGCGTCCGAGGCGCTTGTAGCCGTGGGACATTTTTTCCAGAACGTAAACCGCCGATTCGGGCATACGGCGTGATTTCACGCGGTGCACGTGGCGCTGTACGCGGACGACGGCTTTCGCTCCGCCGGCGGCCACGGGCAGTGTCCCCGGCTGCGAGCGACCGTGCGTGTGCGATGGCGCCTGGGCAGTTGCATGATCGTGGCCGTGATCGTGTGCGTGACCGTGCGCGTGGTCGTGATCGTGGGCGTGATCGTGGGCGTGATCGTGGGCGTGATCGTGGGCATGGTCGTGCGCGTGGTCGTGGCGATGGGCATGCTCGTGCTTGTGGGGCTCGCCGTGGTCATGCGCATGCGAATGCTCATGACTATGCTCATGCCCGTGGGCGTGGTCATGCGCATGGTCATGAGAGTGCCCATGCTCATGCCCACAGGCCGCGCTGTGCTCATGCGCGTGATCGTGAGCATGACCCGCCGCTTCGCGCTCGAGGTCAGCGAGTTCCTGGTGCAGCACATCATCAGCGAGTTTCAATGACACCTCATCGAGAACGGCAAGCGGACCGACCGGCATGCCCGCCTGGACGGCAATGTTCTCGATCATGGCGGGTGGCACCCCCTCGCCAAGGAGGGCCAGCCCTTCATTGACGAAGCTTCCGAAGACCCGGCTGGTGTAGAAGCCGCGCGAGTCGTTGACAACGATGGGCGTCTTGCCAATGGCCTGCACGAAATCAAATGCCTGTGCGAGTGTGTCGGCTGAGGTTTTGTCGCCCTTGATGATCTCCACCAGTTCCATCCGGTCGACGGGCGAAAAGAAGTGCAGGCCGACGAAACGCTCGGGCCGCGTGCTTGCGTGAGCCAGCCCCGAGATCGGTAATGTGGACGTGTTGGAGGCAACGATGGCGCCCGGGCTGAGTACCGCCTCGGCTTCGCGCGTGACCTGTGCTTTCAGTTCGCGATTTTCAAACACCGCTTCGATCACCAGGTCGCAGTCGCGCAGATCATCGGCGCTGGCGGTGGGAACGATGCGCTCCAGTACGGCCTGTGCGTCGGCTACCGTCATCCGACCCTTCTCGACGCGCTTGGCAAGCAGACGACCGCTCACATCCCGACCTGCCGAGGCCTTCTCCAGCGAAACGTCTTTCAGCACACACGGTATGCCCCGACTGGCGCAGGCCCAGGCGATTCCGGCTCCCATCATGCCCGCACCCAGTACGCCGACACGGGCGGGCTTCCAGCGCGCTGGCCCGGCGGGACGACTTGCACCCGACTTGAGTTCGTTCATCTGGAAGAACAGCGTACCGATCATGTTTTTGGCCACCTGACCGGTTGCCAGGCGCGCGAGCCAGCGCGATTCAATACGCATGGCGGTATCGAAGTCGACCTGCGCGCCTTCTACCGCGCACGCCATGATGGCGCCGGGGGCCGGGTAATTGCCCTGCGTTTTCTGCTGCAACATCGCCGGTGCGATGGGCAGCACCGAGGCGATTGCCGGGTTAGATGGCGTGCCGCCGGGAATTCGCCACTTCGGATCGTCCCAGGGCTGTCGGGGCGCGGGATTGGCCGCGATCCATGCGCGCGCGGCGGGCAGTAACTGGTCGGGGGTGGCCACGGTGGCATGAATCAGACCGGCAGCCAGTGCCTCAGCGGGCTTCATCCGGCGACCTTCGCTCAGGATCGGTAGGGCCGCCTGAAGACCCATCAGCCTGACCGTTTTAGTGATGCCGCCCGCGCCGGGCAAGAGCCCGAGGGTGACTTCTGGGAAACCGATCTGGATGCGCGGATCATCGACGCACACGCGGTGATGGCAGGCAAGCGCGAGTTCCAGTCCGCCCCCCAGCGCGCTTCCGCCCAGGGCGGCGACGACGGGCTTGCCAAGCAGTTCAAGACGCCGGAACGAGGCTTTGAGCGCCTGAATCGATTCATAGAACGCGGGGCCGTCTTCCGGTTGCACCGCAGCGAGCGCCCGAAGATCGCCGCCCGCGAAGAAGGTGCTTTTTGCCGAGGTGAGAATGACGCCGGCGAGTCGTTCGCGATCGCCTTCCAGACGGGCCACGGCTGAGGACAGATCGGCCATGAAGGCGGCACTCATCATGTTGACCGCCTGCCCGGGCGTATCGAGGATCAGGGTGGCGATATGGTCGGCGCCGTACTCAAAGCGGATGGTGGACATAGTGTGTGGAGGTCAGTAGGGGGTAGGGGGTGGATCGATACGATCATCTCCCGATGATAAACCCCCGGCGAGCGGGTTCTGGATCAAGACGCGCTCGCGGCCGAACCAGACCCGACGTGCTGCGGGGCCCGCACGACTGCATCAGGCTTTCCGAACAGGAATCCCTGGACCTGATCAAAACCGACCCGGCACGCCCATTCCAGCGCTCTGGTCGATTCGATTCGCGTGGCACAGGCCTCGATGCCGAGCGCCCGGCAGTGGTCGAGCAGGAGCCGGATACTCTGCTGCGTGGTCGGCTGCTCCCGGTCAATGTCTGCAAGCGAAACATCGAGCTTGATCGCGGCGGGTCGCAAAGCAAGCAGCTGCGGCATCCAGACCGGGACCTGAGCCAGACCGCCAAGCACCGCGCGGGTACCCACGGCGCGCGCACGCTCAATGAACTCGGCCGTCACGCCAGGACCCCGCGCCAGATGGCGCGCGTTCACCTCGATCCGCAGCGCGGCGGCGGTTGACGGCTGGGCTCTTAGTAACCGAAGTGCGTGTCGCTGAAAGCGGCGATCATGTAGCGACTCGGCGTTCAGTTTCATGACCACGAACAGCGCGTTCGATGAAGTGGCGCTGCGCGCGCGGGCGATCCACTCGAGGGCACGGCGCATCACCCAGAGATCGATATGGGCTGCCAGGCCCAACTGACGTGCGGCCGGGAGGAACTCCGACGGGCGCCTGAGGCGGCCACTGCCGTCGCGCAGACGAAGCAGCCATTCAGCCCCCACCCGCGGGCGTCCCGCCTGGCTGGCGTGTACCCCCTGCTCGAGGAGTTCCAGCCCGGGACACTCTGCTTCATGATGCAGGCCCGCGAGCGCCGACAGTAGCGACGGTTCGATCAGCTTCCCAGGGGTGTGCTCCCCGGACTTGACGCGGGCGCAGTCGCGGTCTGCGGCCTCGAGCGCTGCGTCGGGGCTGAGTGTCGGATCCAGCGCCAGGCACCCAGCGCTGAATTGCAGGGCGAATTCATGTGCAAAATGCCGAAACGGGGTGGCGCTCATCCTATGCTCGAGGAGCCGGATCCAGGCGTCAGCCTCCAGCCGCCCACAGCCACTTAGCGCCACCACAAATTCATCGCCGCCGACGCGTGCGGCAAAATCGCCAGGCTTTAGCAACTCGCGCATACGGGTCGAAAATTGTCGCAGGACAGAGTCGCCTGCGGCATGCCCGAACACGTCGTTGATGGGCTTGAATCCATCAAGATCCATAAAGACGAGACTGACTGGGCAAACCGCGCTCCGAGCGATGACGTCCGCGAGGTGGCGTTGCAGTCCACGACGATTCATCAGCCCGGTAAGCGGATCATGCAGGGCGGCAAACCGCAGCCCGGTTTCGTTGCGCCGGAGCGCGCTCACATCCTCTACCCAGCCACGCATGCCCTCGACGGAGCGACGCGCGCGAAGGAGCATCGTCCGACCATCGGGCAGGGCGCAGTCGGCCGATGCGAAAGCGCCGTGACGCGCCTGATCAAGTGCCTGCGTCGCGGCGGCGCCCATCAGCCTGCCAAGCGTGAGCGGTCGGGGACTCACTGGGCGGGTATGTAGCGCGAGCAGTCGCGCGAATACCGGGTCAAAGCGACTCAGGTGGCCCGCGCCGGTGGCGACAAACATCCCGATCGGCCCCACCGGCGGATTCTCGCCGGGCGTATCGCGCGCAGCGTGGCGTCGCTCGGCGACGATGGGACGGGAGATGAGACGCTCGGGCATGACAGTCGCACTTCGCACAAAAACGAAGGGCGATGGTAGGGGCTCAACTCCTGCAGAGCATGAGCGATCCGACCGAAGGGTCGCGACTGCAGGCGGGCGGTGGCGCTACACCGCCCAATGGTCGCAGTGAATTTTCAGAGGCGTTCGACGATGGTGGCGATGCCCATGCCGCCGCCCACGCAGAGCGTGATCAACCCGCGCCGCAATGACCTGCGTTCGAGTTCGTCGATGAGCGTGCCGAGCAGCATGGCGCCGGTTGCGCCCAGCGGATGGCCCATGGCAATTGAACCGCCGTTCACGTTGATTTTCTCTGCCGGAACACCAAGCTCCTGCATGTAACGAAGCGGGACGGCAGCAAAGGCTTCATTGACCTCGAAGAGATCAATGTCATCGATCGTGAGGCCCGCTTTCGCGAGCGCCTTACGGGTGGCGGGCATGGGACCGGTGAGCATGATGGTTGGGTCGGTACCGGTCAGCGCCGTGGCCACGATTCGGGCGCGCGGCGTGATGCCGAGCGTACGCGCGGCAGATTCGTTACCGATCAGGACCAGTGCCGCGCCATCGACGATGCCTGAAGAGTTTCCTGCGTGATGCACATGGCGGATACGTTCGACCTGCGGATACTTGCGTAGCGCCACCGCGTCAAAGCCCATCTGGCCCATCTTTTCAAACGAGGGCTTCAGCTGCCCCATGGCCTCAAGCGAGGCGTCCGGACGGATGGTTTCGTCATGATCGAGAATGGTGAGACCGATTTCATCGTGCACCGGTACGATTGATCGCTTGAAGCGGCCGTCAGCGCGCGCGGCAGCCGCCAACCGATGCGAACGCACGCCCCATTCGTCGACCTGCTCGCGCGACCAGTCGTCGAGCGTGGC
>JAGWXN010000141.1 GCA_018969885.1 Betaproteobacteria bacterium
CGCCGTGCAGATAGCCCCAGCAATTTTTCGCGCAACCAGCCGCTGCCCGGCGCCCGGGCCAGCGCGTTCAGAACCGGGGCTATTTGCGAGGCAACCGAGGCATAGCGCGGCAGACTCGCGATCAGCTTCTCGCGCAGCGACGGCGGCTTCACCTGCCGAAGCTGATGTTGATATTCAAGCTTCATGCGCGCCATGTCGACGCCGGTTGGACACTCGCGACGACACCCCTTGCAGCTCACGCACAGGGACATGGTCTGTGCGAGCTCATCAGAGCTGAGTGCGTCCTGGCCCAGCTGTCCTGACAGCGCCAGGCGCAGCGTATTGGCACGCCCTCGGGTGAGGTGCTGCTCGTCGGCGGTGACGCGCCAACTGGGGCACATGGTGCCGGCATCGAATTTGCGGCAATGGCCATTGTTGTTGCACATCTCGATGGCTTTTCCGAATCCGCCGGCCGGATCACCTCCGGTACCAGGGGCAGACAGGGTCTCGGTGAGCGGGTCGTTCTGAACGTCCCAGGCCGACCAGTCGAGACCGGTGCGAAGCGGTCGCATCGCGTAGCCGGGCGGGTAGCGGAACAGGGTGCGATCATCCATCTTGGTCGCACGAACAATTTTCCCAGGGTTTAGGAGACCCGCTGGATCGAACAGGTCCTTGACTTCCTCGAACGCCCGGGTGAGCCGCGCGCCGTATTGCCAGGCCACCCATTCGCTGCGCACCAGACCGTCACCGTGCTCTCCCGAAAATGCGCCTTTGTAGCGGCGAACCAGCTCGGCGGCCTCCTCGGCAATCGCCCGCATCCGGGCAGCCCCCCCCTGCGGGCCGTCAGCCCGCATGTCGAGAATCGGACGCACATGAAGCGTGCCCACCGAGGCGTGCGCATACCAGGTGCCACGCGTGCCGTGACGGCGAAACACCTCAGTCAGCCGGTCGGTGTACTCCGCAAGATGCTCGAGCGGGACCGCACAGTCCTCGATAAAGCTCACGGGCTTTCCGTCCCCGCGTAGCGACATCATGATGTTGAGGCCGGCCTTCCGAACCTCCCAGAAAGCCTTCTGGGCGCGTTCATCGGTCATCTGCACAACAGCCCCGGGAAGACCCAGCTGATCGGCCACCAGTTCGACCAGTTCGGCGAGCCTGAGACGAATCGCCGCCGCATCGTCCCCGGCGAACTCCACCAGCAATACCGCCTGAGGCAGCTCGCCCTGATGTCGGACCAGCGCGGCGTCAATCACCGGGCGAAACGCCGGGTTCTGACGCGCGAGGTCGATCATGGTGCGATCCACCAGTTCAACCGCAACGGGCCCCAGCTTGACGATGTGCTGTGCACTGGCCATCGCCGCTTGAAAATCGGGGAAATTCACCACGCCCAGCACGCGCGCTCCGGGGAGCGGGGCAAGCTTCAGGTGTAGCCGCCGGAACACCGCAAGCGTACCTTCCGACCCCACCAGCAGGTGCGACAGGTTCACCGATCCATCGGCCGTGTAAGGGCGCTCCGATTGCGGATGAAAGACATCGAGGTTGTAGCCGCCAACGCGCCGCATCACACGCGGCCATACCCGCTCGATTTCATCGCGCTCACGCGCCCCGACCTCATGCAGACGCGAGACTAGCGCGCTCGCGCGCGAGCTTGAAAGCGGTCGCGACGCCTGCGGGCCAAATGGACCGAAGTGCTCCCGGGTGCCGTCGGCGAGAATGGCATCCAGCCCCAGCACGTTATGCACCATGTTGCCGTAGGCGATCGAGCGCGAGCCACAGGAGTTGTTGCCTGCCATACCGCCCAAGGTGGCCTGCGCCGAGGTGGACACATCGACGGGAAACCATAGCCCGAGCGGCTTGAGTTGCGCATTCAGGTGATCCAGCACCATGCCGGGCTGCACCTCGGCCACGCGCGCCTGCGCATCGATCGAGATCACACGATTCAGGTGCCGGCTGAAATCAACCACCAGCGCCTCGCCCACCGTCTGCCCGCACTGGCTGGTCCCAGCCCCCCGGGGCAGGATCGGCACTTTCATGTCGGCCGCAAGATCAATGGTGGCCGCGAGGTCTTCCTCATCCGCCGGCACCACCACGCCAACTGGAAACTGCTGGTAGATCGATGCGTCGGTCGAATAGCGCCCGCGGGTGGCGGGGTCGAATTTCACCTCACCCTTCAGCACATTGCGAAGACGCCGCGCGAGGCGGCTGCGATCAAGCGACGCCGACGGGGCGAAGCCGATCGGGGCAACAGAAACTGAGTCGGACATGGCAAGGGCTCTCTCGGGGCAAGGCCGGCGCAACGGCCGGGACCCTCTACAATTCTGCGATTAAACACCAGCGACGCCCGCGCACCGCCAGCATCCCCACTCGGCCTGCGCTGCTTCATCCGGGCCCGCCAGACACGGACAAGCCATGAAACTACCCAGCGGACTGCGACTTGATCACCACCCGACCGGTCGCCATTTCCTGCAGATCCCGGGCCCCACCAATGTTCCCGACCGCATTCTGCGGGCCATCGACCATCCCACCATCGATCACCGCGGACCGGAATTCGGCGAGCTCGGCCGCTATGTCCTCGATGGGATCCGGAAGATTTTTCAGACCACGCAGCCCGTCATCATCTATTCAGCGTCTGGTACCGGCGCCTGGGAAGCCGCGCTGGTCAACACTTTGTCCGCTGGCGATCGCGTGCTGATGGTTGAAACCGGGCACTTTGCAGCGCTCTGGAAGCGCCTTGCCGAACGTCTCGGTCTGATTGCAGACTACATCCCCGGGGATTGGCGAAGCGGCATCGACGCCGCCGAGATCGGACGCCGACTCGCGGCCGACCCCCATCACAGCATTCGCGCCGTCTGCGTAGTGCATAACGAAACCTCGTCGGGCATCACCTCGGACATCGCTGCCGTGCGCCGTGCGATCGATGCGGCCGGTCATCCCGCCCTTCTGATGGTTGATACGGTGTCCTCGATCGGCTCGATTGACTATCGTCATGACGAGTGGGGGGTGGACGTCACCATCGCCGGGTCACAGAAAGGCCTCATGCTGCCGCCCGGGCTGGGCTTTAACGCAATCAGTCCAAAGGCGTTGGCGGCAAGCCGTACCGCCAAGCTGCCGCGTGCGTTCTGGGCCTGGGACGACATGCTGGCCTCAAATGAAAAAGGCTACTGGCCCACCACCCCCTCGACCAACCTGCTCTATGGTCTTGCAGAGGCGATCGACATGCTCGCAAGCGAGGGGCTGGCCGCAGTCTTTGCCCGCCACGTGCGACATGGCGAAGCAACCCGTCGGGCGGTCCAGGCATGGGGGTTGGAACTGTTGTGCCGCCATCCCGCCGAGGCGAGCCCGGTGGTCACTGCTGTCGTGATGCCGGAGGCCGAACCCGGCAAGCGTCACGACGCCGACGCGCTCCGGCGCCTGGTGCTCGAGCGATTCAACATGTCGCTCGGCACCGGCCTCGGACGGCTCGCAGGCTGGGTGTTCCGGATCGGACATCTGGGCGACTTCAACGACCTGTCCCTGGTCGGCACCTTGGGTGGGGTTGAAATGGGCCTGGCAGCCGCAGGCGTTCCCCATCGCTCCGGCGGTGTGCAGGCAGCAGTCGAATATCTCGCAGCTTGTGCCCGGGACGCGCGCGCGTGACCGGGCTATTGCCGGAGGCGACCGACCGGCCTGGCGCGGGCGGCCCGCGCCTTGCCAGGCGCGTGGATGCGATCGCGCCCTTCCGCGTCATGGAACTCGTCAAGCGCGCGAGCGCCCTCGCTGCGGCCGGCCATCCCGTGATCCAGATGAATATCGGTGAGCCCGACTTCACCGCCCCGCCACCGGTGGTCGCCGCCCTTCAGCGCGCCGCAGCCCAGGGACTGTCGCAATACACGCCCGCCCTGGGCATCGAGCCACTGCGCCGCGCGATCGCGCGCGACTACGGCGAGCGTCACGGGCTCGATATTTCGCCCTCGCGAATTGTGGTGACGGCCGGGGCGTCGGCTGCGCTGCTGCTTGCCTGCTGCGCGCTGGTTGATGTTGGCGACCATGTGCTGATGACCGATCCCAGCTATCCGTGCAATCGCCATTTCGTGGCCGCCTTCGATGGCGTGCCGGCACTGGTTCCGGTGGGCCCGGAAAGCCGCTTCCAAATGACGCGCGCCCTGCTCGAGTCGCACTGGACCCCGGCCACTGCAGGCGCGCTTCTCGCCACGCCCGCCAACCCCACCGGCACTTCCATCGCATTCAACGAGCTCGCGGGCATCGTGGACGCGATTCGCGCGCGGGGAGGCTTCAGCCTGATCGATGAAATCTACCTCGGTCTCAGCTATGAGGGCAGGCCCCGAAGCGCCCTCGAACTGGGCGACGACGTGATCGTCTGCAACAGTTTTTCGAAAACCTTCAGCATGACGGGCTGGCGTCTGGGCTGGCTGGTGGTGCCCGAGTCGCTGGTACCGGCCTTTGAAAAACTGGCCCAGAATCTTTTCATCTGCGCCTCGGCGCTCGCGCAACACGCGGCACTTGCCTGCTTTGAGCCCGAGTCCCTGGCGATTTTCGATGCACAGCGCGAGTCATTTCGCAGGCGGCGTGACTTCATCGTGCCAGCGCTGAGAGAGGCTGGGCTTCACGTACCCGTCACGCCCGACGGCGCGTTCTATGTCTGGATTGACTGTGCACGCGTGTCCTCAAGCAGCCTGAGCTTCGCCGAGCGACTGCTGGAGGAAGCCTTTGTATCGATCGTTCCAGGGCATGATTTTGGGACCCACCAAGCCGATCGGTATCTCAGACTGTCCTATGCCACGGCCCTGCCAGCGCTCGAGGAGGCAGTGCGCCGGATATCTCGACTGATCAGCGCCTGAATTACGACCCGGACAGGTTGGCCCCATCGCGCACACTGGCTCCGGGAAGCGCGCGCAGCACCAGATCATCGGGCGCCTCGGCTACGCCACGGAGCACGTCGCGCGCGCGCAGCACCCGGGCCCCATAGCCGCTGTCGTGCGGCCGACGCGCGGCCCCGACATAGGACTTGAGGGCAGCTTCGGTACTGCCTTCACGGAGCAGATGAATCCGCAGCAACTCGGCGCCCACACGTATGTTCGCCTGGGGATCGAAGACCGCCTCGCTACCGCCGAACCGTTCAAAGCGTTCAGCATGGACCTGCGTACGGATCTGCATGAGCCCCTGCGCCCCGCGCACACTCTGGGCGAAGGTGTTGAAGGATGACTCCACCGACATCACAGCCAGAAGGAGCAGCGGGTCGAGCTTGACCTCATCAGCCACCTCGTACGCAAGTGCAACCACCTGCGCGGCCTGGGTCGCATCAACCTGATAATGATCGACGATGTGATCAGTCAGTCGGCGCTGCGCGCGGGGAGTCTCCGCCACCGCGCGCTGCTCGGCAAGGGGCGTTACCTCGAGCAGCGCAGGCGCGGGCATGGTGGCGCCCCAACCCGGCGTCTTTCGAAGCCATTCTCCCTGGAGGCCTGGCCGAGGCAGATCGACCTGAGTCAGCCCCTGGGCGGCCAGGCGCGCGCCTGGGCTAACAGAACGAACGGTGACGAGGGCCCACAGCACGCACCCCGCCACAACCGCCGCCAACACAAACGCGAGAACGACCTGGGAGGCATGTAACCGCTCGCATCGAGCTTCGATGCTCATGAGACTTCTCCAGCAAATTGCCTCCTTGCGTGGCTCTGGTCCGCCCGAGAAGCGGAACCCCACCCACCAACAACAGCGCTGGCGGGCGGACAGAGACTGGCAGGAACAGTGCACTGGCCGGCGTGACCCAGCATCGGCAGCGCACCCTGGGGCTCGACCGGAAAGCGGTCTCGCCCGAATCGAGGAGGCAGGTGGTTTTTATGTGAACAGGTATATTTTACGTTGACCGCTCCGGCGGGCCAAACCCGCGCAAGATCCCGACTCAGCCTGACGCGCCATCCATCGGGCTGGTCTCCATTGTTTACTCGGCAATCCCCTTCGCGAACTACGGGATAGCCGGTTTGTCGCCCTATCCTGATCCCGATCAACACGAGCTCATCTTGAAATACACCGACCTGCGGGATTTCATCGCCCAACTCGAACGAACAGGCGAACTACGCCGCATCGCCCTGCCGGTCTCGCCGCAGTTCGATATGACCGAAATCGCCGACCGGGTATTGCGGGCGCAGGGGCCTGCGCTTCTGTTCGAGCGTCCCCGACACGCCGAGCGCTCATGGCGTGTCCCGGTGCTCGCAAACCTGTTCGGCACGCCCTATCGGGTGGCGCTCGGCATGGGAGAGTCCTCCACCGAGGCCCTACGCGAGGTGGGCAAATTGCTGGCTGCTCTCAAGGAGCCCGAACCGCCAAAGGGCCTGCGCGATGCCTGGGAGAAGCTGCCGCTCCTGCGGCATGCGCTCACCATGAGCCCGCGTGAGGTCTCAAGCGCTCCCTGCCAGCAGCAGGTTTTTGAAGGCGCAGAGGTCGATCTCGACTCGCTGCCCATCCAGACCTGCTGGCCAGGCGACGCCGCGCCGCTGATCACCTGGGGGCTGGTGGTCACGCGCGGCCCAGGCAAACCGCGCCAGAACCTCGGCATTTATCGCCAACAGGTTCTGTCGCGCAATCAGACCATCATGCGCTGGCTCGCGCACCGCGGCGGCGCGCTCGATTTCCGGGACCACGCAATCGCCCATCCCGGCGTACCCTTCCCGGTGGCAGTGGCCTTGGGCGCCGATCCTGCCACCATCCTCGGGGCGGTCACGCCGGTCCCCGACACGCTCTCCGAATATCAGTTTGCAGGGCTGCTGCGCGGCGGCCGCACGGAGATCGTGCGCTGCATAGGGAGCGATCTGCGGGTCCCCGCCACCGCCGAGGTCGTGCTCGAGGGCAGTCTGCGACCCGACCCCGATGGCGCGCTCACGCGTGCGCATGCCGCCCGTCTCGGGTGGCGTGGCGAACTGCCCGCCAGCGCGCTCACCGGCTGGGAAATGGCACTGGAGGGTCCGTTCGGCGATCACACCGGTTACTACAACGAACAGGACTGGTTCCCGGTTTTTACGATCGATCGAATCACGCAGCGGCGCGACCCGATCTACCACAGCACTTACACTGGCAAGCCCCCCGATGAGCCCGCCATCCTGGGAGTAGCGCTGAACGAAGTGTTCGTGCCCATTCTCTGCCGGCAGTTCACCGAGATCGTCGACTTCTATCTGCCGCCAGAGGGCTGTTCATATCGGCTTGCAGTGGTGTCGATGCGCAAGCAGTACCCCGGTCACGCCAAGCGCGTGATGTTCGGCATCTGGAGTTTTCTGCGCCAGTTCATGTATACCAAGACCATTATCGTGGTCGACGACGACGTGAACGTGCGCGACTGGAAGGAAGTGATCTGGGCGCTCACCACCCGCGTTGACCCGGCGCGCGACACCACGCTGGTCGAAAACACGCCGATCGATTACTTGGACTTCGCCTCACCGGTATCGGGGCTGGGCTCCAAGATGGGCATTGATGCCACCAACAAGTGGCCGGGCGAGACCCAACGGGAATGGGGACGGCCCATTGTGATGGATGCCGCGGTCAAAGCCCGGGTCGATACGCTGTGGGGGCAACTCGGGCTCTAAGTCACCGGCGCTTCCCAGCGCCCATCAGCCGTTGTCATAGACCCAGCGCAGAAACGTATCCTGCGCCGGCTGAGCCCCCAGAACCTTCTCGCCGTTGATGATCATCACGACGGCATAGCGCCTGCCCGAGGCCGCATCCACATACCCGGCAATCGACTTCACATCGCGCAGGCTCCCGGTCTTGATCCAGGCGCGGCCCGCGAGAGGATGTCGCTGCAGCCGCGCGCGCATGGTGCCGTCTATCCCCACCTGTGGCAGCGTGATCCGGAACAGGTCGGCATGCGTGCTCCCGGCCGCGTGAACCAGTAACTGGGCGAGGCTGGCTGCGCTAATCCGCTCCTCGCGCGAGAGCCCCGAACCATTGTCGATCACCAGCTCCGGAAAATGCAGGCCGCGGCTATCGAGCCAACGCTGCACCATCTCGCGCATGCGTCGCGGTGATGCGGGGTCGGCCGGTGTGGCGCTCGCCCCGAGCAACACCTGGCGGGTCATCACGTTGTTGCTGAATTTGTTGATGTCCTGCGAAATTTCCCAGAGCGCCCGCGGCGACTCCCAACGCTGCCACACCGCAAGCCGGGCTGCCGCGCCGGTCTCGATCCGGGTCTTCCCCCGGATGACGCCCCCAGAGGCCTGCCACGCCGCCTTAAAAAAGCCGTGGATGAAGTCGCGGTGCGACAGCACCGCCGCATAAATGCCCTGCTCGCCACACGCGGGAAAATAGCGCCCCCCCACCCGAATCGAGGCCGCAGCCGAGGAGCCTGCTTCAGCCTGCGCTGTAGCGTCGCGCACCCAGAGCGCAAGCGCCCCCGGCTGGCAGGCCCCCTCCTGGACGCTCAGTTCATTAACGACCCGGACATCCGCGAGCGGCGGATCAAGGGCGATTTTTGCTGCGCCCCCCGCCGGCCTCACCACCACCCGCACCGACTTGAAATTCATGAGCGCGGCGTGCGGCCCGACGTTGTAGGGCTGCGAGGCATCACCGTCGATC
>JAGWXN010000142.1 GCA_018969885.1 Betaproteobacteria bacterium
CGGCGATTAACCCTCAACCACCGCCATGATGTCTTCCTCGCGCATGACGAGGAGCTCATCGCCGTCAACCTTGACGGTCTGACCGCTGTATTTGCCGAACAGCACTTTGTCGCCGACTTTCACGCCGAGCGGGCGCACTTTGCCGTCGTCGCCAACCTTGCCGTTACCCACGGCAAGGATTTCACCCTGATCGGGCTTCTCGGCGGCCGAATCGGGGATCACGATGCCCGAGGCGGTTTTGCGTTCGTTGTCCAGACGCTTGATGATCACGCGATCATGCAAAGGACGGAGTTTCATGAAACAGGCTCCTGAGTTCTTGAAAAACAAGGGGTTTTAAAAATGACCAGGCTGGCCGGGGCCAGGGTCGGGCGGGACGGATGCCCCGAACAGGTGTCCGGAAAAACCAATCATGACGATCGATTGTTAGCACTCATCTCGCGCGAGTGCTAATTATAGGGCCGTTCCAGGCCATTTCAAGTCCTGACCCGCCGGACAGGTCGGTTCTTGGGCTTGATCACGGGCAAGCGCTGATGCGGAGGGTGGGATAATCGAGAAGTATCGTGGCGTGCTGGCGCCACTGCACGCCCAACTCATCATGCCCAATCCATCCGCTATCGGTCGAACTGTCCGCGCACTGATCCTGGCCGTCGGTGCCGCCCTGTTGATCCCTGCCGGCGCGGGGGCGTCTCCGGTGCGTGTGGATGCGGTCGAGGTCGAACTGGTGGCGCCCGCCGATGCGCTTCGCGCCGGCCAGGCCGAGTGGGTGGGGCTGAGGATTCGCCACGATCCGCACTGGCACACCTATTGGCGCAATCCCGGCGATTCCGGGCTCGCGACCACGCTCGAGTGGCAGATGCCACCTCGGTTTGCGGCGGGTGCCTTGCAGTGGCCGGTCCCCTCGCGGTTTCTTATTGCGCCGCTTGCCAGCTATGGCTATGAGGATGATGTCGTGCTGCCCGTGCGGCTTCAGGTGCCCGAGCAGGCGGCCGGCACGCGCGCGCGTCTAGAGGCCCGCGCCTCATGGCTGATGTGTCGAGACGTATGCATTCCGGGGGAGGCCTCGCTCAGCCTTGACCTGCCCGTGGTGGCTGCGGGCGCCGAGGTGGGGCGATCGGTTCACGCGGCGCGTTTTGAGCGAACGCTCGCGGCGCTCCCGACCGTGGCGCGTGAACTGCCGGTTGCGGTGGGGGCTGACTCGCTTTCGATCAGGCTTGAAGCGCTCACGCCCGAGCCGGTCCTGTCGACGCCCAGGGTCGAGTTTTTTCCTTACGCCGAGACGGGCCTCCAGCATGCGGCGCCGCAGCGCATCCATGCCGCGTCAGACTCGCCTGACCGGCCGGCGCGGATCGAACTTGCGCTGAACGACGACGGAAAGTCCCAGGCCCGGAAGGATCCTGGCGAGGCGGCAAAAGCGCTCGGCGCCGGCGTCCTGGTGGTGGGCAATCAGGTGGTTGAAGTCATTCCCCGAGCCGAGCCTTACAGCGCCCCGGGCGTCGAACTCGCCCGGCTTGATGCGAAACCCGTCGTGCTGCCGCAGCAGGGCGCCGGGGGGACGGCGCGCGCTGGCGGGTCCGGTGGTGGGTTGTGGTCCGTCATCGGGCTGGGTTCTTCAAGCGGGGCAATGTCCGGTGCCACCGGCCCCGGTCTTGGTGGGGGGGCACAGGCTGGCGGGGGCGCTCCCGCATCGGCAGGTCGCACGCTGGTGATGATGTTGCTGTTCGCAGCCTTGGGGGGGCTCATTCTCAACCTGATGCCTTGCGTGTTCCCGGTCATCGGCCTCAAGGTGCTGGCGTTTGCCGAGCATGCGCATGACCCGCCAGCCGGGCGCCTTGTGCTACCCGCGGGGCCTACGCATGGCGCGCGGCGCTCCGCGCTCGCCTTTGCTGCCGGTGTTGTCCTGTCGTTTCTGTTGCTCGGTCTCCTCATGCTTGCGCTCAAGGCAGCGGGCATGTCGGCGGGTTGGGGCTTTCAATTGCAATCGCCGGTGTTCGTGGCGGTGATGGCCCTCCTGTTCATTGCGATTGCCCTGAACCTTGCGGGCCTCTTTGAGGTGGGCGTTGGCCTCACCCGTTTGGGCCGATTCGATTCAGCCGCACATGCCCCGCCCACCAGTTCGCGTCGGCTCCTCGCCAATTTCGGCTCGGGTGCGCTGGCGGTGCTGGTGGCAACGCCCTGTACGGCACCGTTCATGGCGTCAGCGCTGGGTTTTACGCTGTCGAGTAGCGCGCTTGAATCGCTTGCGGTGTTCGCCGCCATTGGCTTCGGCATGGCGCTTCCCTACCTTCTGCTGGGTTGGTTTCCGGCCTGGCTGCGCTGGCTCCCGCGACCTGGGCGCTGGATGGAAAGCCTGCGACAGTTCCTGGCCTTTCCCATGCTCGCTACCTCGGCGTGGCTCGCCTGGGTGCTCGGTCAGCAGGCGGGCATCGATGCGGTGTTTGCCCTCGCAGTGGCGGCGGTGCTGCTCGGCTTGAGCGGCTGGCTGCTGGGTCGCTTCGTGCAGGCGCGAGGCTGGACGCAGGCGCGGCTCGCGGCACTTGCCGCGGTCGCGGCGCTTGCTGGGGCCACATGGCTGGCGGTGCACTATGCGGCGGAGTCTCGCCCGCCGGCCCTGCGTTCGTCTGCTGATATGCCTTCCGGCGCGGTCAGCGAGGCCGGCGCCTGGGAGACGTGGACGCCGCAGCGCGTGCAGCAGGCGCTTGCCGACGGTCGTCCGGTGTTCGTGGATTTCACCGCCGCCTGGTGCGTGAGCTGCCAGGCCAACAAAAAGCTCGTGCTCGAGCGTGAAGCGGTGGTTGCGCAGATGGCGCGTTACAACGTGCTGAGGCTGCGCGCCGACTGGACCCAGCGCGATCCGGCGATCACGGCCGAGCTCGCGAGTCACGGGCGTAATGGCGTGCCGCTCTATCTGCTCTACGACCCCGCCGGCCGAGCGCCGCGCGTACTGCCCGAACTCCTCACTGTAGGCGTCGTGACCGAGGCGCTCGGGGCGCTCTCGCGAAGAAAATAGCCGCAGCATCCGGTTTGCAGCGCAGCGGCGTTTTACGGCTTCGCGGAATGTCCGTTTTGCGCAGACCTGTATACCCGACTAAACTCAAAGGGCTTCGGTGCCTCACGTGGTGTCTTCACGTGGGGTTAAACGGGAAACAGGGAGCGAGTTGCGCTGCACGCGACAAGCCAACCTGTGCTGCCCCCGCAACGGTAAGCAGTGACGCGGTCCGGTAACGGGCCGCCGGTGTACCACGCAGCCACTGGGTCATCGCTCGGGCACTTGTGCCTGACGATCCCGGGAAGGCGGTCCACCGACCCTGAACGCATGCCGCTCAGGATCATTGCCAGCCCGGATACCGGCCGAAGAGGCGGGCCCGCGTATTTCGCGTGGGCTCATTTCACGAACCGGATCCCGCGGTGGGCGGGAGGGTTGGAGTCTGTCATGCCTTTTCACTGTGCCCGCACCCCGCGGCGTGCTGATCGCCGCCGCAATGCTTCTTTGTTGTTTTTGCCCCTCGCGATTGGCCTTGGAGTCTCGTCGGGCCACTCAGGCGCCTTCGGTCAGTCCTCTGGGAGACTTGACCCGGTTGTTGTAACAGCCAGTCGCTTCGGTGATTCGCAACTCACCACCGCGTCAAACGTCACCGTCCTCACGCGGGAAGACATCGAGGCCTCGGGCGCGCAGACCGTGCCGGATATTCTGCGATTGCTTGCGGGCGTCGACGTTCGACCGCTTTATGGATCGATGGCGACCGATACTTCGGTGGATCTGCGCGGCTTTGGCGAAGGCGCGAACCTGCGCACGCTCGTTCTCCTGGACGGACTCCGCCTCAATCCAATCGATACCGATTCGGTCGATTGGGGTCTGGTGCCGCTCGAGGCCATCGACCGCATTGAGGTGATGTCGGGTAGCGGATCGGTGTTGTACGGCGATAACGCCGTCGGGGGCGTGATCAACATCATTACCGATCCCCAGCGCACTGGAACAAGCGTGCAGACGGGAATCGGCAGTAACCGTTCAGGACTGCTGGCCGCGCGGACGTCGCGGCAGGAAGGCAACGTATCGGCGTCGCTTTCAGCAACGCGACAGACCACAGACGGTTGGCGCGAGAACAACCGTCAGGCGCGCTCTGCTGCCTCGATCCGATTGGCGCACGCGCTTGAGCGGGGCGAGCTGTTCCTCGCGCTCGGTGCATCGGAAACCCGGGCGGGTTTGCCGGGCTATCTGACGCGTGAGCAGTATCTGGTGAATCCGCGCCAACCCGAAACACGGGACAGCTTTTTTGAGCGCGCCGCCTTTCACGTGCGTCCTGGAATCCGCTGGAAGATCGGCGATTCGCTCGATTTCGCGATGGAGGCGGGCCTCACCGAATTGCGCAAGTCAGCTTGGTTTTCCAACTGGTTTAACGAGGGATACGATGAGCGCAAAACAGACACCGTATCCCTGACCCCGCGCCTGCAATGGCGTCATCGGCTGGCCGATATGCCGAGCAGGACGGTCGTCGGGATTGACCGCTATGACGGTGATCTTCGCAACGACAAGTCTGACGCGGTCGCCGGGCCCGTCGTTCGAACGGTTCGGATCGGTCAACTCAGCGAGGCACTCTACCTGCAGAACCAGACAACGCTTGGCTCGGGCGTGACCCTTACGCTGGGCGGCCGGCACCAGATCCATGATCAGTCGGTGCGCGACAGCCTGGGACAGAGCCTGGCGCAGCGTTATGAACGGCATATTGGTGATTTAGGACTTTCCTGGCGTGTCGCGCCGAGTCTCAGACTCTTCACGCGCGCGGGCTCAAGCTTTCGCTTTCCCAGTCTCGATGAGCTCACCACGTTCAAGTTCGATCCTGATCCGCCGTTCGCATCCAGGCCCGGTTTTGTCACGCAGCCTGTGCGCCCTGAGCGGGGCGCCTTTGCAGACGTCGGAGGACAGTGGCGGGGTCACGGTATCAATGTGATGGCGACTGTCTACCGACTCGATATGGTGGACGAGATCACCTACAACCCGATCTCCCAGGAAAACGAGAACATGGCCAAGACACGACGGCTTGGTGTCGATCTGGCCTCGAGGTTGGAGTTAGGCAGGAACTGGCGCGTACAGGGCGGGCTTGCCACGACCCGTGCGACCTTCAGCGAGGGCGTCGATCGGGGGAACCGAGTTCCGCTTGTACCGCGGCAAAAGCTCACTGCGGGCATCACCCATCTTCCGGTTCAGACGGTATCGTTGTCGGTATTCGCCGTGCGTGTATCGGACCGCTATTCGGGAAGTGATACCGCAAACGCGCAAGCACCCCTGAGCGCTTACACCACGTTCGACCTGGCTGGGCATTGGCAGACTGGAAACTGGACGTGGCGCGGACGAATCGCGAACCTCCTCGACCATCGGTATGCACCGAATGGGTGGGCTGGCCCCTGGGGTAGTGGGTTCTACCCTGCCGATGGGCGTACCGTATTCGTTGATCTCCGCCGCGATCTTTAATGGAGGCCGCTTGCGGAGCGAGATGATGGTGATCGGCCTGATTTTCGCGATCGCAGCGTGGGGGGCGGTCGCATCGGCCCAGGCGGCATCGGGGCTGCCCCGATTGGCGTCTGCCGGTAGCGCGCAGTCGAACATCGGAAGCGATCAGACCATGCGCCCGAGCACCCAACCGGGAGTGGTCCATGATGACCGAGCACGGCCCGTCGCATCGGAGCCGCGGGCGAGCCGCATCGTTTCCCTCGCGCCGCATGCGACGGATCTTGTGGTGACACTCGGTGCTCCCGATCGCCTGATCGCGGTGGACCGGCACAGCGATGCGCCGCAGGTGAGCGCCGCGTTGCCGCGTCTCGCGTCGTATCCGGCGATCGACCCCGAGCGGGTCGCTTCGCTCAAACCGGATCTGGTCCTGCTCTGGGGAGAGGGGCTCGCCGCCGGGACGCTTGCCCGGCTGGAGGCGCTCGGGCTCAGGGTGTTTGTTTCGCAGCCTCGGACGCTTGATGATGTAGCGGGCTCGCTCGAGCGGATCGGCGCGCTGATCGACACCGCATCCGATCCGAAGGCGATCGCTGCCAAATTTCGCACGCGGGTGGCCACGCTCACGGTGAGTCATGCGCGAACGCCTGAGATACCGGTCTTCGTTCAGCTCTGGGAAGTGCCGCTCATCACACTGGGATCGCGTTCCGTGATGGCGGACGCCATGCACCGGTGCGGGGTTCGCAATGTGTTTGCTGCAAGTGATGCGGGGTCTCAGCGTGTCTCGCCGGAAGCCGTGCTTGCGGCGGCACCGCAGCTCATCCTGTCGACGGTTCAGGGATCAACCGATTCGCGCTGGCGACAGCTGGGGTTGGTGGGGACGCATCCCGGCTCTGCACGCTTTGTCCGACTGGAAGAGCCGGCGCTTGAACGGCCTTCGCCGCCAGTGCTTGAGGCGCTCGCTCGGCTCTGTGCGCTGATGGATGCGGCTGTGCCGCGTGCGCGTTAACGACCGGCGCGGCCTGTTGCCTGCGCGGGATCAGTCACAAAGGCAAGGGTACGGATGCCCGCCTGCTGGGCGGCTGACATCACCTCGGCGATGATCTGGTAGCGCGTATCGCGGTCGGCTCTCAGATGAACGGCCGGCTGAGGTTGGACGGCCGCGGCTTCGCGTAGCTTTGCTTTTAATGCGTCCTGATCGGAGAGAGGTTCGTTATTCCAGTGAACCACGCCGGTGTCGGGAATCGAGATCGTGATCGGACCGGCCGATTCCGAACTCGCGGTCGCCTGGGCGTCGGGCAGGTCAAGCCGGATCGAGTGCGTGATGAGCGGCGCGGTGATGATAAAGATCACCAGAAGCACGAGCATCACGTCGACCAGTGGCGTGGTGTTGATCTCAGCCATCGGCTGTTGCGTGCCGCGTTGCTCAAAGCCTCCGAATGCCATGGTGGGCCCGGATCTGGGTCAGCTGCCCACGCGCTGCGTGGGGGCGAGCTGCGAGTGAGCGCCGCTGCCAAGCGGGTCCTGAGGCGATTCGCCGACTACGCGTGTGCCGGTGGTGAGGAGCGCGAGCAGATCATGCGCGAATCCGTCGAGCTCGGCGAGGGCCACCCGGTTCACGCGAGTAAATCCGTTATAGGCAAGAACTGCCGGTATTGCGACAGCGAGTCCGGCTGCAGTCATGACCAGTGCTTCGCCGACCGGGCCAGCGATCCGGTCGATCTGGACCTGCCCGCTGGCCGCGATTGCGATCAGCGCGTGATAAATCCCCCAAACGGTGCCAAACAGCCCGATGAAGGGCGCGGTGCTGCCGATGGATGCGAGCAGCGTGAGCCCAGCCTCGAGTCGTGCCGAGGTGCGGTTGATTTCCTGGCGCAGTGTCCGGGTGATCAGTTCGCTGCGGTCGACCGATGCCGCCAGGGCGCCCCGGGGTTCGGTGCGGGCAGCCTGAAACGCTCGCTCGGCGAGCGGGACAAAGGCCCGCTCGGTATCGGCAGCGGTGAGGGCGCGGAGCGCGGCTTCAGCGTCGGCTGCATTCCAGAAGCCCTCAAGTGCGGCGCGGGCGTCGCTTCGAAGCCGCCATGCGCTCCAGGCCTTCGACAGGATCAGGTACCAACTGATGAGCGACATGGCAAGGAGCAGCCAGGCGACCGAATGCGTCACCGCATCGCCTGCTTCCCAGAAGTGCATCAGGCCCAGGGCCGGTGAAGGAGGGTTCATGATCGGAGGCTACGCCTTTGAGCGTGGGTGCAAGAGGTGGGGCGGATGCCGGTCATTGATCAATCCGGAAGGACCAGAGCCAGTCGTGGTACCAGCCTGCAGTGGGTTGCCCGTCAACCGAGGCGGGCGTGAACCGCCATTTTTTCACGGTTTCGGTGGCGGCAGCGTCAAGACGGGGCGAGCCGCTGGAAACCGCGACCTGAACCTCGATGACCCGGCCCTGTTCGTCGATGTGAACAGATAAGCGTACGTCGCCTTCTTCGCGCAGGCGGCGTGCGCCGGCCGGGTACGGGGGCGGCGTGTTGCCCGACCAGTTGGCGTCCACGCGGGGCCCAATCTGTCGCCCAGGCGCGGCCTGCGTGGAAGGAGGTACGGGGCTGGCGCCGCTTGGGGGCTGTGCACTCGCCTGAGGCGGGTTGGAGGCAGCCGTGCTCGGGTCTGCGGGCTGCGCTGCGACGGTGGCCTGGGGGACAGGTTCGCCGGCGGGGAGCGGATCGGGGAGGGCGCTCGTTGCCGTTGGCGCGACGACCGATGGCGTTCGCTCCGGCTGAGCGGCGCGAGCGGCAGTCGGAGGAGCGGGGGGCGGCGGTGGTTTGGGCCGAGGAGGTGGCGCAGGAGGAGGTGGCGCAGGAGGAGGCGGCGCAGGAGGAGGCGGCGCAGGAGGAGGCGGCGCAGGAGGAGGCGGCGCAGGAGGAGGCGGCGCAGGAGGAGGCGGCGCAGGAGGAGG
>JAGWXN010000143.1 GCA_018969885.1 Betaproteobacteria bacterium
CTGCTACCCCTGCGCGCAGCACTGCCGCACATGATGTCGCAGGGCGGCGGCGCGATGATCTGCGTTGCCTCGGATGCAGCCAAGGTCGCCACGCCTGGAGAATGTGCAATTGGCGCAGCAATGGCGGCGGTTTCAATGTTCTGTCGCACCTTGGCAATTGAGGCGAGACGATCCGGAATACGCGTCAACTGCGTCACACCCAGCATCGTCCAGAACACACCGCTCTTCGAAAAGGTGATGCGGGATCCTTTTGCTTCGCGACTCTTTTCAAAAGCCGTACACCGGGCTGCGCTAGGCGTCGCGGAGCCCGAAGATCTCGCGCAGCTGATCGTTTTCCTCGCCAGCCCCGCCGCAGCGCGGCTCACCGGACAGACGATCAGCGTCAACGGCGGGATTTCGGCAGCCTAGGTTGGGGGGTGCGGATCCAAGCTGGTTCATCGACTCACGTCTGTAACCGAACCAGCCAAAGCGTTGAGCAGCAATCGGTGGCACAAGACCAGGGTGGCGCAAAAACAGGCGGTGCACCTTCCCAGCATGACTGGCCAGGACACGTCTGTCGATCAGGCGCTCACTGACTCCCGCACGCGCGGCTTGCCGCGTACGCTGATTCGCCACAACAGGCGGGCGATATCGTCCTGTAACGAGCTGGGTAGGCCGATCGGCGAGGCGCGATGCATGGTCGACAGCGTGTCGAAGATGCACACATCACCAACCTCGTATCGATGCGAGTAGACGAAGCGGTCCTGCACGCAATGTTCCTTCATCCGGTAGATGAAATCCGAGCCCTCCTGGTCGCTCATGCCGCGGATCCGGAAGGCGCCGTGCCCCACCGCGTAGATAGCCTTGCGACCTGTCACCGGATGCGGCATGACCAGTGGGTGCCAGCAGGTAGGAACCGCTTCCACCTGACGATCACTGGCCAGCGAGGTCACTTCATACTCATCCTCTCGCAGGCGAGTCTGCCCGTAGAGGTGCCCCACGGTGCAGCGGTCGGCATACGCCCGAGTCGCGTCATCGAGCGCGTCATAGGCGGCCGCCATGTCGGCAAAGTGGGTCTGCCCGCCCACCTTGGGCACGATCAGCGAATAAAGCATGGTTGCGCTCGCAGGCACGGCCTCATAGGACTGATCGGTGTGCCATAACGCCGCGCCATTACGGGTCCTGTCGTCCCGATCCCGCTCCTCGGTATTGCCGATCGTCATCATTGCTGGCCAGTCCTTCATCCGCATGTGATCGAGCACATGCGGGATCGGTTTGCCCCACTGTTCGCCGAAGCGGTAATAGCTCGCTTTATCCAGCTGCTGTTCCTTGATCACGAGCACGCGGTAGTCGTAAAGCGCCTGCGTGAGCGTGAGCATGAGGTCATCGGTCAGGTCGCGGCTCAGGTCGACGCCGCGGATCTCGGCGCCGCAGGCTGCGGCGATCGGTGTGATGGTGACCAAGACGCTACCCCTTCTCGTTATTCGCGGTCGATCAGGGCGCCATGATCGCCGCAAAACTGGCGTTGCTCAAGGCGCGACAGCGGACTAGGAAAGCCTCACCGGTTCTCCTTGACGCCTGGCGGCATCGGCGTCTAGCATCCGAGCGGTCCAGCGCCCCTAGAGGCCGCCCGTCAATTATCAGGAGGAGCCCCCCATGAAATCGTTCCTGCAACGTGCGGCCTTCGCACTGGCTGTTTCGGTATCGGTCGCAGCGCCGTACACCGCGAGCGCCCAGCCGAGCGGCACGCTGACCGTCGCGCTGCCCGCCGAGCCTGCAACGCTCGATCCGCACAAAGGCAACACGCGTTACAACTACCTGTTCAACTCGAACATGTTCGAGGGGCTCATGGTCCGTAACGACAAGGCCGAACTGGTCCCCGGCATCGCCGAGTCTCATACGGTCTCGGCTGACGGACTGACCTATACCTTCACGCTCCGGCAGGGCGTCAGGTTTCATGACGGCTCGCCCCTGACGGCGGAGGACGTCAAGTTCTCGCTTGAGCGCGCGACCAACCCCGCGACCAAGAACCCCTTGCTCTCCTTTATCAGGACAATCGACAAGGTCGAGATCCTCGATGCGAACCGCGTCGCCCTGACTCTCAAGGAGAAGGACGCTATCTTCCTCAAGAAGCTGACCTTCGCCGGCTGGATCGTCCCGCGCGCCTACCTGCAGCAGGTGGGTGACGAGGGCTTCGCCCGGCGGCCGATCGGGACGGGTCCGTTCCGCTTCGTCTCCCGCTCGATCAACGAGCGGATCGAGATGCAGGCCAACGAACAGCATTGGGGCTGGGTCCCCAAGGTGCGCACGCTGGTGCTGCGCACGGTGCCCGAAGACGCAGTACGCCTGGGCATGCTGCAAACCGGCGAGGCCGACATCGTCGCCGAAATGCCACCGCCGCTGCTTGACCGCATCAGCGCGATTCGGGGCGTAAAAACGCTCTCCCACCCCAGTGGCGAGATCTACTGGCTGGTGCTCAATATCAAGGATGGCGCCAAAGACAGCCCGCTCCTCAACCGTGAGGTCCGCATTGCCCTCAATCATGCAATCGATCGTCAGGCCATCATCAAGAATGTTCTGCGCGACCAGGCCGAGCAGATCCCGGGCGTTCTTGCGCCTTCGGTGTCGGTCGTCGATCCAAACTTCAAGCCCTATGCCTACGATCCGGCGCGGGCCCGCAAGATCCTCGCCGATGCTGGCTATCCGAACGGCTTCAAGATCGACATGTACGGTTCGGTGGGCCGCTATACGCTGGATCGCGACATCAACCTCGCACTGGCCAACCAGTTGAAAGCGGTCGGTGTCGAGGTCAACTTAAACCTGTGGGACTCGGCCAAGTGGGTTAGCGACCTGCCGAAGAAGTACTACCCGATGAGTTATCAGGCCTTTGGGAACACGATCTTCGACCCTGAGGGCCTGATGATCTTCGGCGTGCACAGCAAGGCCTTCTGGTCCTTCTATCGCAACGAGAATGTCGACAAGCTGATCGACGAGTCACTGTCAATCACCGACCAGAAAGCCCGTGACGCACATTTCCAGAAGATCGACCGCGCGATGCATGACGACGCCTCGCATATCTTTCTTTGGGAGAACAAGATCCTGTTCGGTATCCGTGACCGCGTAACCTGGCAGCCGCGCCCCGGCGATAACGTCTACAAGTTCTGGACCGCCAGCGTCGGCAAGTGACATGCCCGGAACGGGCTACCTGGTTGAGCGACTCCTCCAGGCCATTGTCTGCATTCTCGGGATCTCGGTGATCGTCTTCGCGATCACCTACCTGATCGGCGACCCCATTCACCTGCTGCTGCCGCCCGAAGCCTCGGCGACTGATCGAGAGACCTTCCGGGCGGCGATGGGTCTCGACCGTCCGGCGCTCGAGCGCTACGGGCTGTTCCTCGCCAATGCGATACAGGGCGATCTGGGGCAGTCCTATCGCTACCACATGCCAGTGATCGAGGTCGTGCTCGAGCGCTTCCCCGCAACGCTCGAACTCGCCCTGGCGGCGATCCTATTCGCGATCGTCCTGGGCATCGGCTCCGGCATGCTGTCGGCAGTGCGGCCCGGCAGCGTCTGGGATCGGATGGTCGAGTTCGTCGCCTTATCCGGCATGGCGGCGCCGACCTTTTGGGTTGGCATCATGCTGATCTGGGTCTTCGCGGTCGAGTGGCAAATGTTTCCGACCTCGGGTCGCTCGGGTGCGCTGTCGCTGGTGCTGCCCTCGATCACGCTAGGGCTCTATTCGGCCGCGGTGATCTCGAGGATGACCCGCTCCACGCTTCTTGAGGCGCTGGGCGAGGACTTTGTCCGCACGGCAGTGCTGAAGGGCGCGCCACAACGGGTGATCCTGTTCGTGCATTGCCTGAAATACGTGCTTCCGGCACTGGTGACCATCGTCTCCCTGCAGTTCGTGCTACTCCTTGCCGGCGCGGTGATCACCGAAACGGTGTTCTCCTGGCCGGGGGTCGGGCGGCTCTTGGTTCAGTCGGCCAGCGGTGGTGACTACCCGGTCGTGCAGGGCATCACGTTGCTGCTGTCGGTAGCATTCGTGCTGATTCAGTTGCTGGCGGATCTGCTGCAGTTTGCGCTTGATCCGCGGCTGCGTTCGTCTACCTGAGGTCCGATACGTGCGCACCCGTTTCGACCTGCAGTTTGCGTTTGCCCTGGTGGTGATCGCGCTTTTCCTGGTGGCGGGGGTGTTCGGCGGCTGGATCGCGCCCTACGACCCCGCGCAGCAGGACCTCACCCAGACGCTCAAGCCGCCTGCCTGGCACCCCGACGGCAGCCTGGCTAACCTGCTGGGCACCTCGCCGCTGGGTCAGGACGTGCTGAGCGGGCTGCTCGCGGGCGCGCGGGTGTCGCTCCTCGTCGCCTTATGCGCAGTGGGCCTGTCCGGCGCATTCGGGGTGGTGATCGGTCTGATCGCGGGCTATGTCGGGGGCTGGCTCGATGCCCTGCTGATGCGGCTCGCAGATATCCAGATCTCGATTCCCTTTATCCTGCTCGCGATCGCACTGATTGGCGCGCTCGGGCCCAGCCTCGCCAATGTGATCCTGGTGATCGCGATCACCAACTGGGTGGCCTACGCCAAGCTGGTCCGCACCGAGACCGCAAGACTGCGGCAACGCGATTTCGTCCGCTTTGCGCGGGTCTGCGGCACGCCCTGGCCAGTGATCTTCGCGCGCCACCTGCTGCCCAATGTGATGAACTCGGTGGTCGTCCTGGTGACGCTCGACATTGGTAAGGTGATCATCTTCGAATCGGGGCTCAGCTTCCTGGGCCTGGGGGTGCAGCCGCCTACCCCATCATGGGGCGGCATGCTGGCTGATGGCCGCAAGTACATCAACATTGCCTACTGGACCTCGCTCTTTCCAGGCATCGCGATCTTCCTGGTCGTGCTGTGCGTGAACTTTGCCGGTAACTGGCTGCGCGTGCGTACCGATCCGAAGGCGGCGCCATGACGGGAGCGCCCGATCAGGCCTTCAAAGGTAACGAGCCCCCTCTCCTCGAGGTCGCCGGACTGCGTACCCATTTCCGGACGCCACGCGGCGTGCTGCGTGCCGTCGATGGCGTGAACCTGCGCGTGGCGCGTGGCGAGATCCTGGGCATCGTCGGAGAATCCGGCTCCGGGAAGAGCGTGCTGGCGCAGTCGATCGTCCGGGTGGTCCCGCCCTCCCAGCTCGCTCAAGCGCAGGGCGCCGTGCGCTTTGACGGAATCGATCTGATGGGACTGGACGACGAGGGCATGCGCGCCCTGCGAGGCGCGCGGATCGCAATGGTCACCCAGAACCCCAGCACCGCGCTCAATCCCGTCTTCCAGGTGCGTTCGCAGATGCTGGAGACCTGGCGATTCCATCCCGACCGGCGGCGCTCGGGCATTGATGCCGAATCACGAATGCTGGAACTGCTCGCCGAGGTCCAGTTGCCCGCGCCCGAGCGGGTCGCGCGCAGCTATCCCTTCCAGCTAAGTGGCGGGATGAAGCAACGGGTAGCGATCGCAATGGCGCTAATGGGCGAGCCTGATCTGCTGATCGCCGACGAGCCGACCACCGCCCTCGATGTCACGATCCAGGCCCAGATCCTCGAGCTGATCCGCAATGCGCGGCAGATTCACGGGACAGCAGTGATCCTGATCACGCATGATCTGGGTGTGGTCGCGCGCCTATGCGACACGGTCGCCGTGATGTACGCCGGGCGGATCGTCGAGTACAACCGGACGCGCGCGTTGTTCGAACATCCCGCACACCCGTACACGCGCGGACTGCTCGCATCCAATCCTGTCTTCGGCCGGCGTCGTGCGAGCCTTACTGCGATGCCCGGGCAGCCCCCCGATCTGCTCGCCCTGCCTGGCGGCTGCGCCTTCGCGCCCCGTTGCAGTCAGGCTGAGGAGCGCTGTCGTCGTGAGGAGCCGCCTGTGGTCGCTTTGCCCGGCGGCTTTCATCACCGTTGTCCGGTGGCGGGCGACGTGCGCGCCGTGAATACAGCCAATAGCGGGCCGCCATGATCGAGCTTCGCGACCTCCGCAAGCATTACCGGGTCACACGCGGGGGCTGGTGGTCGCGCTCGCGAGCCCTCTTGCGCGCGGTCGATGGCGTGAGCTTCTCGGTGGGTCAGGGCGAGTCGGTCGGGCTGGTCGGTGAATCTGGCTCCGGTAAGTCAACGATCGGTCAGCTGGTGCTTGGGCTGATCGCGCCCACTGCCGGCAGCATCGTCTTCGATGGCCGCCCCTTGCCTGCCGGGTCGGCTGCGGTGGCCGCCTTGCGTGGTAAGGCCCAGGTCGTGTTTCAGGATCCCTATGACGCACTGAGTCCCCGTCAGCGCGTACGTGAAATCGTGAGCGAGCCGCTACGTAGCCTGCGTCGCCATCGCCAAAGTGAGCTCGAGGATCTGGCCGTGCGGTCGCTCGAGCGGGTAGGACTGCATGCACGTGATCTCGACAAGTACCCCCACCAGTTCAGCGGCGGCCAGCGCCAGCGCATCGGTATCGCGCGCGCGATCTCGGTGAGCCCCCGCTTCATCGTGCTCGACGAACCCGTGTCGGCGCTCGATGTCTCGATCCAGGCTCAGGTCGTCAATCTGCTCATGGAGATCCGGCGCGAGCAGGGTATCGCTTACCTGTTCATCTCGCACAACCTGGCAATCGTTGAGCATAGTTGCGACCGGATCGTTGTGCTGTATCTTGGCAAAGTCATGGAGATCATTCCGACCGAGCGATTGCATGCGGATCCGCTGCACCCGTACACACGCGCGCTGGTCGATGCGATTCCGATCCCCGATCCCGCTCTCGCCCAGGCGACCGAACCGCTGGCCGGCGAGATTCCGGACCCCGCCAACCCGCCTGCCGGCTGCCGTTTCAGCAGCCGATGTCCCCTCGCGACCGAGCGATGCCACGCCACTGAGCCCGAACTGATCGAGCATCAGCCCGGACACTGGATGGCCTGCCACCGGCAGGCCGACCTGCCCATTCCTTCCCTCATCACCTGACACCAACAAGGAGACCGCCATGCCGCAAACCATCGATCCCGCCCTGGGCGAGGAATATCGCCGTAAGGGCTACATCTGCATTCCGGGCCTGTTGAACCAGCGCGAGGTCGACGTACTGAATACGGCTACCGAACGGGTGATCGGCATGGACGGGCCACACGTCATGCGCGAGAAAAACGGCCTGCCGCACGTGATCTACGGCATGCACCTGCTCGACCCTCGTCTGTCAACGCTCGCACGGCACCCCAAGCTCGTGGCGATCTGCGAGCAACTCCTCGGCAAGTCGGTATACGTCCACCAGTCGCGGGTCAACGCCAAGCAGACTGGCGGCGCGATCGTCAATTGGCACCAGGACTTCGGCACCTATCACCGGGTCGATGGCGTGCCCCGCCCCGACGGGATCATGATCGCGGTGTTCCTCAATGACGTGAGCGACTACAACGCCCCGCTGATGGCGGTGCCCGGCTCGCATGTCGAAGGGGTGGTCTCAGAGGCGAGCACCGAGACCGAGGCGGAGGATCGGGACCGTGCCTCCAAATACCGCTACGACATCACGATGGAGCGGATGTCGCAGCTGATCGACCGCTACGGCCTCGAGCACATCACCGGCCCAGCAGGTTCAGTCGTGTTCATGAACATGCAGGTCGTACATGGTTCGACCGTCAACATCACGCCGCTTCGCCGCGTGATCCTCTATCTGAATGTCTGTACGGTCGACAACTGCGGCACGGCCTTCCGCCGTCCGGAATATCTGGCCGCACGTGACTTCAACCCGCTCCAGCCGGCCGCCGAGAACTGCCTGACCGCGCTTGCGGTCTGAGCGGGCAGCCTGCTGGTTATCAAGGAGAACCCGAAATGATGCGCAGCAATCCGGTCAAGCAGAAGCTCGCCGCGGGCGGTACCGCCTACGGCACGATGGTCTTCGAATTCAACAGCCCGGGGCTCCCGGCCGCGCTCGTGGCAGCAGGCGCTGAATTTGCGCTCTATGACATGGAGCACAGCGGCCTGACCATGACCGACATGAAGCAGCAGTTCGCCTACTGCCGCGGGATCGGTCTCGTGCCGATCGTGCGTCCGCCTTCGAAAACCTATTCGGTCGTGGCAACGCTGCTCGACATCGGGGCAATGGGCCTGATGTTCCAGATGGTCGAGTCGGCCGAGGAAGCTGCCGAGCTGGTCAGCTGGACCCGCTATCCGCCACGGGGTCAACGCGGTGCGATGTTCGGTGGTGCTCACGACGACTACGCGCCGGGCGATGTGGCGCAGAAAATGCGCGGCGCCGACGAGCGGACCTTCGTGTTGGCGATGATCGAAACCCGCAGGGGCGCCGAGAACCTCGAAAGCATTCTCGCGGTAGACGGGGTCGATGGCGGGCACCTCGGGCAATTCGACCTGTCGCTAT
>JAGWXN010000144.1 GCA_018969885.1 Betaproteobacteria bacterium
CATCGGCATGGCGGCGAGCTTGAACAGGAGCGCCGCCCCGTAGGCACCCAGACCGAAATAGGCGGCATGACCGAAGGAGTGCATGCCGCCCGGACCCATGATGAAGTGCAGGCTCGCGGCAAACAGTACCGCGATCAGAATGTCGATCATCAGCACATTGATGAAGGGCATCCGCAAGCCCACCAGCGGCACCAGGAGGAGCAGCACCAGCACCAGCCAGCCAAACCGCTTGAGAAGCGGCGTGGCGGGCCTGAGCGGCGCCTCGATCTCGGCCGCATTGCGCGTGGCCGCAGCGGGTTTCCCGAGCAGGCCCCAGGGGCGCCAGATCAGCACCGCCGCCATCACCAGAAACTCCACCACCAGCGTCATGCGAGAGAGGGAGAAGGTGAAGCCCCCGATCGACACCTGACCGATGGCAATGCAGAGCGCTTTGATCTCGGCAATGAGAAGCGCCGCCAGGAACGCGCCCGGCACGCTTCCCATGCCGCCCACCACAACCACCACAAAGGCATCGCCGATCGCGGCCAGATCGAGAAACTGGTTGGCGGGCTCGCGCGGCAGCTGTAGCGCTCCTCCCAGCCCGGCAAGAAACGCCCCCAGCATGAACACGCCGGTAAAAAGCCAGGCCTGATTCACGCCCAGCGCCCCCACCATTTCGCGGTCTTGTGTGGCGGCGCGAATCAGAACGCCCCAACGGGTACGCATCAGCACCCACCAGAGCACGGCGAGCACCAGGGGGCCGATGAAAATCAGCACCAGATCATATTGAGGAAACTGTCGCCCCATGATCTCAATCGAGCCCTTGAGGCCGGGCGCGCGCGGCCCCAACAGGTCCTCTGGTCCCCAGATCACCAGCACCGCATCGCGGATCACCAGCACCAGTGCAAAGGTGGCCAGAAGCTGCAACAGCTCGGGCGCCCGGTAGATGCGGCGCAGAAGCACCAGTTCGACCACCAATCCGACGAGCGCGACCACCGCAGCCGCGATCAGCATGGAGGCCCAGAAGCCAAGCGGCGTGCTGCCGATTTTCCCAACGATCGAATAGGCGAGATACACGCCCAGCATGTAGAACGAGCCGTGAGCGAAGTTCACGATCCGCGACACACCAAAGATCAACGACAGGCCGGCTGCGATCAAGAACAGGCTGGACGCGCTCGCCAGACCGTTCAACATCTGCACCAGCAGTGCGGAAAGCGTCATGAGTGGTTAACCCGGAAAAACACGCCGAGCCGAGGCGACTGCGGGCCGCCGAACTCCGTCATCAACTGCGATGACGGACTTCGGCGACGTGACTGCAGGATCAGACGCGCGCTCAGTCCTTCGGACGCATGCCGGCGACTTCGGCATCCGACGGCTGGAACTGCGCGCCATCGGCATAGCGGAAGTCGCGCATGGTGCCGCGGCCATTCCGAACCGTGGTACGACCCACGTAGGCACCCATCGTCGATTGATGGTCCTGGGGACGGAACAGGACCTTACCAACCGGTGAGTCAAACTGCAGGCCCCGGAAAGCGGTGATCAGCTTTTCGGTATCGGCGCCGCCCGCCTTGGCCAGGCCCGCGCCCACCGCCTTCAGCGTGACATAGCCCACCAGGGAACCCAGGCGCGGATAGTCTTTGAACCGCTTCTGGTAGGCATCGACAAACGCCTTGTGCTCGGACGTATTGATCTGGTCCCAGGGATAGCCTGTGACCAGCCAGCCTTCCGGCGCCTCATCTTTCAGCGGATCAATGTACTCGGGCTCGCCCGTGAGCAGGCTCACCACCTCACGGCCCTTGAAGAGCCCGCGGGTATTGCCCTCGCGCACAAACTTCGCCAGGTCGGCACCAAACAGCACGTTGAAGATGGCATCGGGCTTGGCATCGGCAAGCGCCTGCACCACCGCGCCCGCATCGACCTTACCCAGCGCAGGCGCCTGCTCGACCACGAACTCAACATCGGGCTGCAGCTTTTTCAACAGCGCCTTGAAGCTGGCCGCTGCCGACTGACCGTACTCGTAGTTGGGGTAGACGATCGCCCAGCGCTTCTTCTTCCAGGACGCGGCCTCGGGCACCAGCATCGCAGTTTGCATATAGGTGGAGGCGCGCAGACGGAAGGTGTAGCGATTGCCGTTCTGCCAGACGATCTTGTCGGTGAGCGGCTCGGAGGCAAGGAAAAAGATTTTCTTCTGCTTGGCGAAGTCGGTGAGCGCAAGCCCGATGTGCGAGAGAAACCCACCCACCAGCAGATCCACCCGCTCCCGGCTCACCAGCTCTTCGGCCACGCGCACGGCATCGCCGGGGTTGCCGCCGTCATCGCGCGCGATCACTTCGAGCTTGCGTCCGGCCACGCCACCCGCGGCATTGATTTCCTCGAGCGCCATTTCCCAGCCCTTGCGATAGGGATCGAGAAACGCGGGCTGCGCCTTGTAGCTGTTGATTTCACCGATCCGGATCGGGCCGGACTGGGCCCAGGCGCCGAGGGGCGACAGGGCTGCGACGGCAGCCGGGGCAACGCCTGCCGCAAGAAATTCACGTTTTTTCATGTTGAGAGCTCCTCCGTGGTTGATGGAATAGACCGCGCGCAAGGCGTGGCCGGTGGATTTGAGAACGCGCTAGTGTGCTGCCCCAGGTCGGTTGCGGGCAAGCTCCGGTGAACCCTGATCGGCCGACTCCGCTTCGATCAGTCGGTCAAGCGTGCGATGCAGGCGCACCGCCCCAGCATCGATTCCCAGCTGCACGGGCCGCGTGATCAGCGGTTCGGCGCTCGCCTGCTGCACCGCTTCGAGAATCGCCTTGTCCTCATCGAAGGCCATCACGAACTGTTCGGTAATCTCGCGTGAAACCGCCTCATCATCGGGGGCGAAATTGCGCAGCTGACACCAGAAGTAATGGGTGGTGGTCTCGGTTTCTGGCGTGAGGAAATGATTGGAATACATGCGGATCCCTGCCTGCCGCGCCGCCTCGCTCTCGCCGCTACCCACCTCGTGCGCGCCAAAATCAACCACGTTGATCGCAGGCGCATGCCACCAGTAATACTGCCACCGGTCGACATTGCCCGGCCAGCGGCCAAACCGCTGAAGGATGGGGGCGGCTGGTGAATTGCGCGTCCAGCGCGTCACCAGAATGGTGTCGCCGTCCTGCGTGGTCTCGATCGGAATGTCGGCCATGGCTGCCGTGCCCAGGGTGGACTGGTGCACATAGGTGACATGCACCGGATCGAGAAGGTTTTCGACCAGCAGCCGGTAATTCGCCTTCACATGGGTGTAGGGGCCAAGGTTGAGCGTCCACCCCGGCTCACCCCAGGGCAGGCCGCGAAACAGCCGGGCCGGATCAGCCAGCCCCGGATCACCCATCCAGACCCAGACCATGCCCCAGTGTTCAATCACCGGAAACGACCGGACCCGCGCGTCGGGAGGGATGCGGCTTTGAGCGGGCACCCGCGTGCACTCGCCCGAGCCGTCGAAGCACATGCCGTGGTAGCCGCACTGGAGAACATCCCCGACCACGGTGCCGCGTGACAGCGGCAACAATCGATGCGGACAACGGTCGACGAGCGCAGCCGCGCTGCCATCGGAGCGTCGAAAGAACACCACCGGCACATCAAGAATACGACGGGCGAGCGGCTGGCTGCCGAGCTCATGGCGCCAGGCGCCCACATACCAGCTGTTGCGAACGAACGGCATCAGGCAGCCCTCATCAGGGTAGACCGGCCAGGCGACGGCCGTTGATCAATCGGAGCAACACCGTCACCAGTCTGAACCCAGCAACCGGCAAGGTTTAACAGCGCATGACCGATCAGCCCGCGCGCGACCAACTCGCGTGCGCAGGCGAGTCCGTTCGCAAGCGCGGCATCGATGCTGGCGGGCGCCAGCGCGCCGACTGCCACCGTGACCGGCAGATCACCGAGGTCGGATTGGTCACGAACTTCGCAGGCGGGGCGCCGCTCGATCGCAGCGTCGGCCACATCGACATGATTGGCGATGATGGTGGCGGCCGCATCGGCGGTCGCCGCATCGCGTGCCACCACGGTGACGCTGTCGGCGATCCCCAGGGAGAGGCTGCGGCCGCGCCAGCCGGACGTGGCAATGCCCCGCAGTCCGCTCTCGGCCCGTACAACGAGTCCGGCATCGAGTGCAGGCGCATTCACATTGCCCACCACGCCGGCACGCCAGGACTCACCCGGCTCCAGATGAAGTGCAATGTCGCCGCCATTGTTGATGTAGGCGCGCCTTACGCCCGGCCGGCGATAACAGCGGATCAGATGGTCAGCCACACTGCCGGCCACCGCCGCCATGGCGGTAATGAACAGGCCTTGCCGGGCATGGGGCAGGCAAGCTGCCACCATCCGCTGAGCGACCGGTCCGCTCACCTCAGGCGGATAGCCCGCCGAGGGCAGCGCACGACGGAGCGCCGGCAGCTCGCTCACCAGCGTGGTGAGCACCGTTGCGAACTGCGTCCAGCAGGCCTCATGCGCCGCTTCGCAGGCAGCGGGGTCCCCGTCGGCTCCGATCACCAGGTCGATCGGCCCCTGCTGAAAATGCCAGCGGCCTTCGGACAGCCGCGCGCGTACCGGCTGCCAGGCGGCGTTCAACGGAGCGGCTCCAACGGCCAGGGGTTATCGCCCTGCCATTCAATGAGGTGATGCGGGTCACCCGCCCACACGTCTTCGAGCCGACGGATGCGATCAACATGCCCGCCCAGCCGTTCATAATCTTCGCGGCGCAACGTGAATTCGATCGGCGCGACGATCGCCGGCGTGGGCACCGATCCGAACGAGCCCGCGGGCATCCGCAGGACATCGACCATCACCGTAATCCCGCCGCCGGGCCAGACATAGGCGGGCGCCCCGCCGCAGGTCACGCGTGTCAGCAGATCTTTCACCGAGCGGGTGAGCAGAATCGGATTCTCGGTCACGCCCGCTCGCAGACTCCCGCCAGCCCCGCCCAGGAACAGCACGGTGGCCAGCGCCGGCTCGCAGTTTTCGCCAATCCGCTCGACCACAGTTTCAATCGGCGCTGGCATGGGCGCAGGCTGCGGCACGAGCGCGTCGTCCAGCACATACCACTGCGCATGCTCACCGGTGGTGGACACCATCAGGAGTCGCAGGCCCGGCCGCGCTACCTTTGGGTCCCAGCCCTCGATGATGGACAAAGGATCCTGAATATCGGTACCGCCCCAGCCCGTACCCGGATTGGCCACCTGAAAATAGCGGCCCGGCGTGGATTTCCGCCCACGCAACCGAATGCCCGAGGGCGGCATGTCCAGACACTTGCCAGCCTGATGCTCGGAGAGCACGCCGGTGATGTGATCATCGACCACCACCACCTCATCCGCGTGACCGAACCATTGCTTGGCAAAGATGCCAATGGTGGCTGAGCCACAGCCCACCCGCATGCGGCGCTCCTCCACCCCGTTGACGATCGGCGCGCGCCCCGCCTGCACGGTGAGCTTCGCGCCGCCCTCGATCTCGAGGTCGACCGCATGGTGATTACCCAGCCGCTCCATCAGTTCACAGGTGATGCGACCCTCGCGTTTGGAGCCGCCGGTAAGGTGATGAACACCGCCCAGCGACAGGAACTGTGAACCATATTCGATGGTGGTGACATGGCCCACCGCCTCGCCCTGATGACGGACCGTCGCCTGCTCGGGCCCAAGATAGCGGTCGGTATCAATCTTCACCTTGAAGCTGCAGTAGCTGAAGATGCCTTCGGTCACCACGGTAACCATGTCGACCCCTTCCGCGCGACTGGCCACGATGAACGGGGCGGGTTTGTAATCGGGATAGGTGGTGCCGCTTGCGACACCCGACACAAACACCGGCGCATCCTGGTGCAGCAGTCGGCCCTCCCAGGCCGCGGGATCGGCAGGGACCAGATCAACGCCTGGCCGCTTCATGATCACCACCGGATCCATGCGGCGTAACTGACCCTCGACATTCCCCCAGCGATCACAGGCGCCCAGGCGGCCCTCACTGATCTGGCATAGCACCGGGCAGGCATCGCACTGGATCTTGTTGGTCGCCATTTTCTCTGGCGGGCGCGCCTTCACGACTGCGGGCTCGGCGGCTTCGTTCGTGGCGGAAGGCGTATCGGAAGAGGCACTCATCGGAGACAGTCCTGACGGATCGGTTCGGCGCGGTTCGGCGCGTATCAACGTAAAGCAGAGGCGGCGCTACCCAACGCCGCGAGCAGGCGATCGGGGGTGACTGGCACCTCGGTCATGCGCACACCCGTTGCATCGCGAATCGCATTCAGAATGGCCGGGGCCGTGGCCACCAGCGCGGGCTCGCCGACCCCCTTCGCGCCGTTGGGCCCGAGGGGCTCGGGGTCTTCGACCAGATGCACCACCACCGGTGGCATGTCGCCCACCGTGGGGATCAGGTAGTCATGCAGGTTGTCGGTCTTGAGGGCCACATAGTCTTCCATGAGGGCGAGTCCGAGTCCCTGCGCAATGCCGCCGTGAATCTGGCCCTCCACCTGCGTGGGGTTGATGGCGCGACCGATATCATGCGCGGCGTGAATCGCCAGCACCCGCACCGTGCCGAGCGCGACATCAACCTCCACCTCGGCAAACTGGGCTGCAAATCCGTAGGTGGCGTAGGGCACGCCCTGGCCATCGCCATCGAGCGGAACAGTGGGCGGGTTGAAACGCCCGCGACCCACTGCGACGAGACCACGCTCATCGATATCAAGCTCGGCAAGGTTCAGTGAAGCCCCGCCAGCGCGCATGACACCGCCCACCACTTGAAGTTCGGCGGTCTCGGGCGCCCCCAGCCGTGCGAGGAGTTTCGCGCGCAGATCAAGGCCCGCAAGCCGCGCCGCATTCCCCGACACAAAGGTCTGGCGCGAGGCCGAACTCTTTCCGCCATCGAGCGTAAGCGCGGTGTCTGACACGGTCTGATCAATGAGCCCAAGCTGCACGCCCAGCGCATCAGCGGCAATCTGCGGCATGATCGTGTAGGTGCCCTGGCCGATATCGACCGCGCCGTTGAAGAGCACGAATCGCCCGTCGGGCTTGAGCCCAATTTCCATGTCAGACGGGTTGGCAATCACGGTGTTGCCAATGCCGTACCACATGCAGGCGACGCCCACGCCACGTCGTAGTGCCGAGGGGTCACGGCCGTGCGGGTCACTGGGCGCGACCACCCTGGCCTCTCGTGCCGAGGGCGGTGCCGAGCGCCAGTCAGCCACACGCGCGCGAGCTTCGATCCAGGCGGGCCGCAGCGCCTCAAGGCAAGCTTGCAGCCCGACGCTTGCGGTCAGGGTCTGACCGGTGGCCGTCCGGTCGCCCGCGCGCAGCGCGTTTGCATGGCGAAGATCCAGGGGATCAGCACCGATCCGGGCTGCATAGTCATCAATCAGCGATTCACAGAGCAGGGTCGACTGCGGCACACCAAAGCCGCGAAAAGCGCCCGCTACCGGATCATTGGTGATGACAGCGCGGGTGAGCGCGCGCACCGCCTCCCAGCGATAGGGGCCAGCGGCGTGAATCGGCACGCGATTGGCCACGGTAGGCCCCCAGGATGCATAGGCGCCTGTATTGAAATCGCCCGCAAAGTCGTACGACACGAAGCGGCCATCGGCAGTCGCGGCAAATTTTGCCTCCATGGCTGCCGGGTGCCGCTTGGTGGTCGATCGCATCGACTCAGGGCGGTGATACACCATGCGAGTCGCCCGCCCCAGTCGCCGCGCTGCCGCCACCAGAAGCGGCTGCACCGACAGGTCGAGCTTGCCGCCAAAGCCACCGCCCACCGCAGACGGAATGATTCGTACGCGCTCGGGCGCCACTTCAAACATCCACGCGATCTCATCGCGATCCATGTAGGGCGTCTGCGTGCAGGCAAAAATCGTCACGCGCGGCCCATCCGGTTCGACCTCCCAACGCGCCCAGCCCGCCTCAGGTTCGATGTAGGCGTGCTCCACATGCTGGGTGCGCATGGCAAGTGACAACTGTTCGGCCGCACCCGACGCAGCGGCCGCCACATCACCCGAGACCACCCGGCCCCGGCAGAGAATGTTGTCGGGCCAGCGCGCCTGCACGGACGGTGCCCCGGGCGCGAGGCCAGCAGCGATCCCCGAGACCGAAGGCAGCACCTCCCAGGCCACTGGAAACGACGCCTCGTCGAGCGCCTCGATCGCAGCCTGCGTGCCGGCCACGACCGCGATTGCCTCGCCGGCAAAACGCACTTCGCCCTCGGCCAACGCCGGCTGATCGCGCAGGTCAGGAAAGATGGCAAAACGATTGTTCGGAATGTCGGCACTCGTCACCACGCCGGCCAAACCGGGCCGCGCGGCCATCCAGGCAGCAAGATCGCCAATGAAAAACCGCGCCCGCGGATGCGGCGAGCGTATTGTTCGCA
>JAGWXN010000145.1 GCA_018969885.1 Betaproteobacteria bacterium
ATTTCAAAGCAGAACAGGCGGCACTCGATCGCGCCGTTAAAGAGCGGTGTACGTCGTCTGGGCTGCATGCCGAGTTGTCGCGGCAATTCCGGATCGGGCGAGAGAAAACAGGCGCGCCAGCCGCCGAAATGCTGGCGCAGCGTGGTACCGATGCGCTGCATGGCGAGCTGGTGTGCGCGGTCGGATTCGGTCATCGGGGCGGGGGGGGCGGCGCCAGTTGAGCGCTCGTCGGCTGCGAGGTCATGCGGCGCGTGCAGCTGGGCATAGAGGCGCTCGCCGTACGGCGGGTTGGTGACGATGATGCCGCGCGGACCGGCAGGCGGAGCCTGATCGGCGGGGGCTGGCGGGGCCTGCGTAGCGGGTGCGGGTATGGGCGCAACCCGTGGTGCGCCGAAGTCCTCCACCTTCAAGTCAACGGCGCCCTCGGGAACGCCGGCACGCAGTAGATTGCGTCGCGTGCGCTCGACGGCTCGGGGGTCGATATCGGCCCCGGAAATCGCCAGCGCCTGGTGCGAGGACACGACTGCCGCGCAGGATTCAATCGCCTTCTGCTCGGCTGCCTGCTTCAGGTTCGCAAACGCCACGGCATCAAATCCCTTCAGCTTCTCGAATCCGAAGCTGCGTCCCCGTCCTGGCGCAATGCCAAGGGCGTGCTGCGCGGCTTCGATGAGAAGCGTGCCTGACCCACAGAGCGGGTCGTGGAGCGGAGTGTCGGGTTGCCATCCGGCGAGGACCAGGAGCCCGGCTGCAAGGTTTTCCTTGAGGGGCGCTACGCCCGCGGAATCGTCAACGCCGCGCCAGCCGCGCTTGAAGAGTGACTCTCCCGAGAGGTCGAGATAAATCGTGGCGTCGATCGCATCGAGAAATGCGAACACCCGGACATCGGGCGACCGGGTGTCGACAGACGGACGAGCGCCTGCGAGTTCGCGAAAACGGTCACAGATCGCGTCCTTCACTCGCAGAGCGGCGAAGTTCAAGCTTCGAAGCGGCGAACGATGGGCCGACACATCGACACGCAGGGTCAGCCGCTCGCTGAACCAGCGCTCCCACTCGGTTCGACGCACCAGCTTGTAGAGCTCGTCTTCGTCGCGGCAGCGGGCGGTTGCAACGCGCATGAGGACGCGGCTGGCGATACGGCTGTGCAGGTTGACCGCCATGGCGAGCGTGGGGCTGCCGCTGAAGGCCACGCCGCCACCGGTGGGCTGGCACGCGTCGGCCCCCAGCGCGGTGAGTTCCTGGGCGAGCGCCGGTTCGAGTCCGCGTGGACACGGTGCGAACAGCTGCAGACCCGCGCCCGGGCGTGACGCGACGGGTTGCTGCGAGGCCGGGTGTTGCGGGCGGGGTTGCTGCGGACGAGGTTGCTGTGGGCGAGGTTGCTGTGGGCGAGGTTGCTGTGGGCGAGGTTGCTGCGGGCGAGGTTGCTGCGGGCGAGGTTGCTGCGAGGCGAACTGCTGCACGCTTTGCGGCGGACCACTCGATGTCGGAGCCGTCGATCTCTGCGGAGTCGATCGCAGGCCGATTCGGTGCGTACGCCGGTCGGGGCGGGGCGTTTCCGGTGAATGCGCCATATCAGCCGCGCGCGCCGACGCGGCCAGCCGCCAGTGCCCGCTCCAGGAAGTCGAGCCTATCCTGACCCCAGAATGGTTCGTCCTGCCAGACATACCAGGGAGCGCCAAACACCTGGCGTGCGATGGCCTCCTTGGTATTGGCTTCGTAGCGGACGAGGGCATCGGAGCGCCGGGCAGCAATCGCCTCACCATCCAGACCCGCTTCAGCGATGAGCGCGGCCATCACCTGGAGGTCGGCAATGTTGCGATCCTCGGCCCAGACCGCACGCAGCACGCGCCCGGCCAGATCAAGCGCAGCCAGGTCGCCATGATGCAGTTGCGCGCCGATCAGTACGAGCGCGGCATCGTCGCCGCCCACAGGAAAAAATCGCGGCTGTACGTTGAGGGGGAGGCCCGTCACATCGCGCCAGCGGGCAAGCTCAACCAATCGGTAAGCCTGCCGCTGGGGCGCGCGCTGGGGCAGCGGCAGCCCCCCTGATTGCGGGAACACCTTGCCCAGATCAATCGGCATCATCCGAATCGGGATTGCGTGACCCGCGCATAGATCGCGCAGTCGCTGATGGCCCAGGTAGGTCCAGGGCGATGTCGGGGCCATGAAGTAGTCGAGCGTAGCGGGCACGAAGTTGTCCTCGGGAGTCAGAACGGTTTGACGACAACGAGGATCACCGAGACCACCAACAGGATGACCGGGGCTTCGTTGAACCAGCGAAACCACACATGCGAATGGCGATCGGCGCCGCTTGCGAGGCGCCTGAGCAGACGTCCGCAGACATGGTGATAGGCGAGGAGCACCAGCACGATGGCAAGCTTGGCGTGCATCCAGCCGCTACCTGCCCCCACACCATAGCCTAGCCACAGCCAGAGGCCAAAAAGCAGGGCAAGACCCATCAGCGGTTGCATGAAACGCCAGAGCTTGCGGGCCATGAGCAGCAGGCGCTCACGCTCATCACCCGCCTCGGGAACCATCGCGAGGTTCACGAAAATTCTTGGCAGATAGAAGAGCCCCGCGAACCAGCTGGTGATGAAGATGATGTGAAGCGCCTTGATCCAGAGGTAACCGGTGCTCATGAAAGTGAAGTCCTGTGGAAGCCGCGCGCCTCCGAAGCGGGGAGGTCAGGTACGGATCTGTCCGCTGCCAAACACTACGAACTTGAGCGAGGTGAGACCTTCCAGGCCCACCGGGCCACGCGCATGCAGTTTGTTGGTGGAGATGCCGATTTCGGCGCCCAGGCCATATTCAAATCCATCGGCAAAGCGTGTCGAGGCGTTGATCATGACCGAGGATGAATCGACTTCGCGCAGAAAACGCATGGCATGACCGTGATGCTCGGTCACGATGGCATCGGTGTGTTGCGAGCCGTAGCGCGCAATGTGCTCGATCGCCTCATCGAGTCCGGCCACCACCCGGATCGAAAGAATGGGGGCCAGATATTCGGTATGCCAGTCTTCCTCGGTGGCCTCGTTGCAGGCAATGGAGACCGGACCCAGCACGGCGCGGGTAGCGTCATCACCGCGCAGTTCCACGCCCTTGTCGGCATAAATGCGGCAAAGCGGCGGCAGGATGCGGTTGGCGACAGATTGCGCAACCAGCAGCGTTTCCATGGTGTTGCAGGGCGAGTAGCGCTGGGTCTTGGCGTTATCTGCGATACGGATGGCCTTGTCGAGGTCGGCGTGATCATCGATATAGACATGACAGATGCCATCGAGATGCCGGATGACGGGCACCCGCGCTTCGCGGGAGATGCGCTCAGTGAGCGACTTTCCGCCCCTTGGCACGATGACATCGACCCAGCGTTCGGCAGCGATCAACGCGCCCACCACGGCGCGGTCGGTGGTGTCGACCACCTGCACGGCGTCGGCGGGTAGACCGGCGGCGGCGAGCCCCTCGCGGATAAGCGCAGCCAGGGCCTGATTGCTGTGGAGGGCTTCGGAGCCGCCCCGCAGGATGGTGGCGTTACCCGATTTGATGCACAGACCGGCTGCGTCGATCGTGACGTTGGGCCGGGATTCATAAATGATGCCGATGACACCCAGCGGCACCCGCATTTTTCCGACCTGGATGCCAGAGGGTCGGTAGCTGAGTCCGCTGATTTCACCGACCGGATCGGGCAGCATCACGATCTGCTCGAGCCCCTCGGCCATGGTCTGGATGACACGTGGCGTGAGGGCCAACCGATCGACAAAGGCCTGATCATGGCCCGCCTCGCGCGCCGCCTCCAGATCGAGGGCGTTGGCGCGTTCGAGCGCTGCGACCTCGCGGCGGATGGCGGCTGCGGTGGCGGTCAGTGCGCGGTTGCGGGCCTCGGTGGATGAGCGGGCGATGTCCCGGCCGGCTGCGCGTGCGCGCCGACCCAGGTCATCGACGTAGGCGGTGCTGTCGATTGGCTGCTTGTCCACGATGTCAGTTGTCTCCGGGTAGCGGGACGCCCGCCAGCCTCATCACGAGTCGCTCGAGGGCGAGCCAGGCATCGCCGTCGCCAACCCCTTTGAAGATTCTATCCGTGAGTGCCGCCGACCGCAGCGCCTGCTCGCAGTCGGCGACGGAAATGCGGCGGGCGGCAGCCTCAAATGCGCGCTCGCGCGGCCCGAAGATCCGGGCAGCACGCAGGGCTTGCGCGAGCGCAAGCCCTGAGGCGCGCGCCGCGTGAAGGCGAAGCAGCGTGCGTACCGCATCACTGATTGCCCAGATGAGGAGCGGCGGTGCCTCGCCTTCAGCATGCAGACCTTCGAGGCTACGGAGGGTGCGTTCACGGTCACCCAGCAGCACGGCATCAACCAGATCGAAGGCGTCATATCGGGCGACGCTCAGCACCGCAGCGCGCGCTTGGGCAGCGGGGATTTCGCCCTCGGGGAACAGGAGGCCGAGCTTGCTTACTTCCTGATGCGCGGCAAGGAGGTTGCCCTCGACCCGCTCGGCGATGAGTTCGAGTGTCGCGGAATCGGCTCGCTGTTTCTGTCGCCCGAGTCGACCGGCAATCCAGCGAGGCAGCTCGCGCCGCTCAACCGGATAGACCGGCACGATCAGCCCAGCCCGTTCGATCCGTCCAAACCAGGCGCTTTCGGTGGTTGTGCGATCCAGCTTGCCGCTCAGTACGAGAAGCCGGAGCGACGCATCGGCCGATTCGGCGGTGCTGGCGATCATTTCCCCAATTTCTTTTCCGGGTTTGCCGGCAAAGCGAAGCTCCAGTAGGCGTGCCGCGCCGAAAAGCGACAGCGACCCCGCTTCGGCAACGAACCGGTCGGTCTTGAAGAAGCGGTCGACCTCGAACACCTGGCGTTCCTCGGCACCCGCCCGGCGCGCGGCGGCACGTAGCGCGTCCGCCGCTTCCTGGATCAATAAAGGTTCGTCGCCGTAAACCCAGGCAATCACCGGGACCTTTTTTGAAAGCGCCGCTTCGAGGGCGTCCGGGCGAACCTGCGCCATGGCTGTTCAGCTTCGGGGCTTTAGCGCCGACAGTCTGCGAAGCAGCTGTTGGACGAAATCAGACTCCATTTCCCGGAACAGCAGCTCTTCTTCCTGCGCTCGGTTGACCACTTCGATATCGCTCGAGGTGATTTCGCGTCGCAAGACGAGCTCGGTCGCGGGCATCCACTCCAGGCCCTTGGCATCAGTCACCCGCACCCGGATACGAAGCCGCAGCTGGTATTCGCGTGGTCGCCCGGTGCTGGTGAAGCCCACAATTTCGCGTTCGCGCCGCTCGAGCAGCACCTCGAGGCGGGCATCGGCTTCATCGACGCGTTCGACAATGACGGTGTCGCTGTTCACCCGGATGAGCGCGCGCAATTCGGAACCTATGGCGGAATTACGCGCAAAGCCCGAGTAGAGCCTGCGAAACGGCAGCTGGGCCGCCCCGCGCAGTTGGAAACCACAGCCCGCGAGTGCGGCGAGCGCCGCGCCGGCAACCATCAGCGCACGCCGACGTGCGGCCTGCGGCAAGGTGAGGGCGGCGCGTGTCAAGACAGACAGCCTGGCCTCAGACCACGACGTTGACCAGCCGGCCCGGCACCACGATCACTTTCTTCGCGGTCCGACCCTCTGCATGGCGCAAGAAGATATCGCTTGCCAGGGCAGCGGCTTCGATGGCGGCGCGGTCGGCCGTGGCGTCGACCGATACGCTGCCTCGCACTTTGCCGTTGATCTGCAACACGAGCTCGATCCGGTCCTGCTGTAGCGCCGACTCGTCGACAGCAGGCCAACCGGCATCGAGCAGGTCACCGTCGCGCGCTGCAAAGCCCAATTCCACCCAAAGTGCGTGTGTGATGTGCGGCACCACGGGATAAAGCGCGCGGATCAGGATGGAGAGCGATTCGGCCAATACCGTGTCGCTTGCGGGCGACTCGGCAAGCTTGGCGCCCTCAATCGCGTTAAGCATTTTCATGGCGGCCGATACCACCGTGTTGTACTGCTTGCGCTGGTAGTCGTAGTCGGCCTGCTTGAGAATGGCGTGAATCTCTCGGCGAAGCGCCCGCTGGGCATCGTCGAGCGTAGCGGGAATCGCGGCTGCGGTACGCGCGACGGCGGCGTGACGATGGTGGGCCGCGGTCCAGAGCCGGCGCAGGAACCGGTGCGCGCCCTCGACGCCGGTGCCCGACCACTCGAGCGTCTGCTCGGGTGGCGAGGCGAACATGACGAACAGACGCGCAGTATCGGCGCCATACTGATCGATGAGCGATTGCGGGTCGACCCCGTTGTTCTTGCTCTTACTCATCGTGCCCACGCCGCCGTACTCGATGGCACTGCCATCGGACTTGAGGCGGGCACCGATGACCTGGCCACGCGCATCGTGGACGTTTTCCACGTCATCCGGCCAGAAGTATTCGATGCCGCCCTTGTCGGCCTTCCTGAAATAGATATGGTTGAGCACCATGCCCTGGCAGAGCAGATTCGAGAAGGGTTCGTCGAATTTCACCAGCCCGCGCGACGCATCGCCCGGAAAATCGCCGGTGATGTCGCGCATCACCTTGGTCCAGAAGCGCGCGTAGAGAAGGTGCAGCACTGCATGCTCGATTCCGCCGATGTATTGATCCATCGGCATCCAGTAGTCGTTGCGCGCGTCAACCATCGCCTGATCGTTGTCCGGCGAGCAATAGCGCATGTAGTACCAGGATGAATCGATGAAGGTATCCATGGTGTCGGTTTCGCGGCGCGCGGGCTTGCCGCACTTCGGACACGCGCAGCGCAGGAATGCTTCATTCTTGGCAAGCGGATTGCCGCTGCCATCGGGCACCAGATCTTCGGGTAGCACCACGGGCAGCTGGTCATAGGGCACGGGCACCGCACCGCAGTCGTCGCAGTGAATGATCGGGATCGGTGTACCCCAGTAGCGCTGGCGCGAAATGCCCCAGTCGCGCAGCCGGTACTGGATACGCTTTTCGCCCAGGCCCTGTGCCGCCAGGTCACCAGCGATCGCCTCGATCGCAGCGTCATAGGCCAGGCCGTCGTAACGGCCGGACTGTACGCAGTGTCCGCGCTGCTTGTCTTCGTACCAGGGCTGCCAGTCAGCATCGGAAAAATGCTCGCCATCGATCGCGATGACCTGGCGAATCGGCAGCCCGAACTTGCGGGCGAAGGTGAAGTCGCGCTCGTCGTGCGCCGGCACGCCCATGACTGCGCCGTCGCCGTAGCTGTAGAGCACATAGTTGCCGACCCACACCTCGACCGGCTCGCCGGTCAGCGGGTGGGTGACGGAGAGGCCCGTGGGAACGCCATCCTTGTCGCGGGTGGCAAGCTCGGCCTCGGTGACGCCCCCCTGTTTGCAGGCTTCAATGAAGGCTGCGATGTTGGGATTGCGTGCGGCCGCGACGGTGGCGAGCGGGTGTTCCGGGGCGACCGCTACAAAGGTGACGCCCATGATGGTGTCGGCGCGCGTGGTGAACACATAGAGCTTGCCATCGCCCACCAGCTGGCCCGCGCCATCGCGGATATCGTGCGGGAAGGCAAAGCGCACACCGGTTGAGCGGCTGATCCAGTTTTCCTGCATCACCTTGACCCGCTCGGGCCAGCCGAGGCCCGACAGATCGGACAGCAGTTCGTCGGCGTAGCGGGTGATGCCCAGGTAGTACATGGGGATCTCGCGCTTTTCCACCACCGCGCCCGAGCGCCATCCGCGACCGTCGATCACCTGCTCGTTAGCCAGCACGGTCTGGTCGACCGGATCCCAGTTGACGATGCCGTTCTTCAGGTAAGCGATGCCGTGCTCGAGCATCTTGAGGAACAGCCACTGGTTCCAGCGGTAGTAATCGGGCGAGCAGGTGGCAACCTCGCGGCTCCAGTCAATGGCCAGACCCATCGCCAGCATCTGCTTCTTCATGTAAGCGATGTTGTCCCAGGTCCATTTCGCTGGCGCCACGTTGTTTTTCATCGCGGCGTTTTCGGCTGGCAGCCCGAAGGCGTCCCAGCCCATGGGCATGAGCACGTTCCAGCCCTGCATGCGCAGGTGCCGATACATCACGTCGTTGATGGTGTAGTTGCGCACATGCCCCATGTGAAGCTTGCCCGAGGGGTAGGGCAGCATGGAGCAGGCGTAGAACTTGCCCTTGGGGAAGCGGGGGTCGTGTTCGATCGCCCGATAGGCGTCAATCGACTGCCAGTGCTGTTGGGCGGCGCGCTCGATCGCGCCTGCGTCGTACTTCTCTTGCATGACTGGGAACCGGGCTCTGGGAAACCCTCGAGTTTAGCGGGTTCGCTGCCGGACGACCTGGAGCGCCCGGGCGCTGGGCTGGCGCGTTTCCGCGCATGACCTCTGCGCCAGGGCTGGCTGGCACGCGTT
>JAGWXN010000146.1 GCA_018969885.1 Betaproteobacteria bacterium
GTACGCTCTATGTCACTTCCATGACTTTCATGCTGGACGACGCGGCGCGGGCCGGCGAGACCTGGGCCGGGCGCCTGCTCGCCTTCGAACCGGGCGTTCAGGGATTGGCGCTGCCCAGGCTCGGGTTCTGAACCGTCAGATCGTCGCCCACCCGGGCGATTCTCGATCGAGAATCCGCTTGATCGAGGCAAAAAACAGTTCCGACTGCTGCCGTTCGCCCGCGATCTGCGCGCCCACTTTCGCGCACAGGTCTTCGGGCACCTGCCGCAGTGGCTTGCCGGCTGCCATCTGGGTAGCGAGCATCTGGTGCATGCAGGCGCGCTCGAGGTAATAGAGGTCATCAAACGCCCAGGCGAGGTTCGCCCCCACCACCGTGACGCCGTGGCTCGCCATGAAGAGCACGTCGTGATCCTTCAGCTGTGAGGCGATACGTTCGCCCTCGGCATCGTCGAGCGCCACGCCGTTGTAGTGATCGTCGTAGCCCACGCGCCCCCAGAAGCGGAGCGTGTTCTGGTTGCACCAGGCAAGCCGTCCACCCTCCACCAGCGTAAGCGCCGTGGCATGGGGCATGTGAGTGTGCAGCACCGCTTTGGCCCGCGGACTGGTGCGATGAATCCAGCTGTGAATGAAAAAAGCGGTGGGCTCGAGCGCATGGCGTCCCTCCAGCACACGACCGCTGCCATCGATCAGCAGCATGTCGCCCGCGGTGACTTCCGACCAGTGCAGGCCCTGCGGATTGATCAGATAGCGATCAGGCGCGAGTTCCAGGCTGAAATGGTTACAGACGCCCTCATTAAACCCCAGCCGTGCAGCCCATCGGAGCGCTGCGGTCAGATCGATTCTCGCTCCGCGCAGGCGTTCGCGATCGGGGAATGAAGAAGCTTCGGCTGTCGCGGTGTGCGCGGGTGCATTCATGGTGGTTGGCCTCCTGAGTCGCCATTATTGCCGACAGCGGCCTCACTGCTAAAGTGACGAGCTCATTTCAGCCGTGGTTGCCATGCCCGCCCGTATCGACCAACTTCGCGACCTCATTCTCAAGGCCAAGCACGCTTACTACTTCGGCCCCGAGCCGATCATGTCCGATGCCGAGTACGACTCACTCGAAGACGAACTCCGCCTGCTCGCCCCCGATGATTCGTTACTCGCCATGGTCGGTTCGCCTGTGCCGGCCGACAGCATCCTCACCAAGGCCCGGCATGCGATGCCCATGGGCAGCCAGAACAAGGTCAATTCCGAGGCTGAGTTTCGCGCCTGGGTGGAGAAAAGCGGCGGGCCCCCCCTCCATGTCAGCCTGAAGGGCGACGGCGCAAGCGCGGCCGCTTACTACCGCGAGGGGCGTCTCGTTCAGGCGATTTCGCGCGGCGACGGGGTGATTGGCGAGGACATCACCGCCAATGCCATCCGGTTTCAGGGGCTACCCGCCTGGGTGGGCGCGGACTTCACCGGAGCCATACGCTTCGAAGTGATCCTGACCGTGGCGGACTGGGCGCGGGTGGACCCGGCCCGCAGCAAAAACCCGCGCAATGCCGGCAGCGGCATCATGGGGCGAAAGAACGGTCATCAGTGTGATTTCCTGACTGCCTTCGCTTTTGACATCGATGAACAACGTGAGGGGGTTTCGGTTCGTTTTACGTCGGAATCCGACAAACTCGCTCGCCTTGCCGAGTTGGGCTTTCATCTCATTCCGCACGCGCTTTGCCAGACGGTCGACGACGCCATCGCCTGGTATCGCGACGTGGCTGCGCGCCGCGAGACGCTTGCTTTCTGGATCGATGGGGTGGTGATCAAGATCGACGACGTGGCGCGCCAGGAGGCGCTTGGCGTCACCGCGGGTCGACCCAAGGGTCAGGTGGCCTGGAAGTTTGATTCAGCGGGCGCGGAAACGGTTCTGGAAGACGTGATCGTGAGCGGCGGTCACACCGGCTCCCTGGTGCCCACCGCACAGCTTCGCCCGGTGGATATCGGTGGCACGACGGTGAGCAGTGCTTCGCTCGCCAACTTTGATGAAATCGCACGGCTGGATGTGGCGATCGGCGACTCGGTCTGGCTTATCAAGGCGAACGACATCATTCCGAAGGTGATCCGCGTGACGGCGCGGCCACCTGACCGGCGTCCTATCCTCACGCCTGTGCAGTGTCCGTTCTGTGGCGGCGAGGTTGGCCGGCGCAAGACCACCTCGGGCGACGAAGGCGTGATCCTCGAATGCCGGAACGCGGCGTGCCCCAAGAAGAGCACCGGGAAAATTGATCGCTGGATCACAAGCCTCGACATTCAGGGCATCGGCGATTCGGTGCTTGAGGCGATGCTGGAACGCTTCGGCATCGAAGACGCCGCCGACCTGTACTCACTCGGCTCACGCGCTGCCGAGCTCGCTGAGCTGATCATCAATGACGAAAAGGGCATTCGCCTGGGCGACAAACGCGCCCGCACGATTCTCGATGCAATCGATGCCACCCGCACGCTCTCGCTCGCACAGTTCCTCGGGTCGCTGGGCATCGAGAGCGCGGGCGTGCGCCGGATTGAACTCATGATCGAGGCGGCGGACGGTGATTTGGACACGCTCGATCAGTGGCGAGCAGGCCGATTGCGCGAGGCTGAGTTCGCCGAGCGCGTGGGGGTTCCAAACCTGGGCGGCCCGATCCAGGATGGCATTGATGCAATGGGCAACGTCATCGACAAAATGCTTGCGAACGGCGTGGTGGTCACGCTCCCCCAGCGTGATGTGCACGGCGATGACGCAGGCCGCGAGCCCGCGAAAACGGTGTGTATCAGTGGCAAGCTGCCAAGCGGGCGAAAGAAGTCTGACTACGAAGCGCCCCTCGCCGCGGTGGGCATGAAGCTCGTGGACACCGTCACGCGCGAGACCACTTATCTGGTGCTTGCCGACCCGCAGTCGGCGAGTAGCAAGGCCGAGAAGGCGAGAAAGCTCGGAACCGAGGTGATTTCCGAAGAGGCGCTGATCGAGCTGGTTGGCGGTGCTCCGGCGGCCGCCTGAAGAGCCGCTCGCCTGCGCGGGTGGGCGCTCATCTCCTTGCTCAGGCGCTCAGCGGCTCAACCGATAGGGCTCCTCAAAATCCCGGAAGTCCTGTTCAGCGAGGGCGTCCTGCATCCAGGCGCCGACCGCTTCCAGGTTTGTTACCCGGTCCATGTAGGCGCGTACATCGGCTGGCACAGGCAACTGGTAGGTGAGCAGACGCATCACGACCGGGGCATAGTAGGCATCGGCGATGCTGAATTGGCCGAACAACATGGGTCCTTTGGATTGCCTCAGCAGTTCGGACCACATCGTCACGATTCGATTCAGGTCGGCGCGTACCGCGGGCTTATCGCGCATAGCCAGCGCGCCAACTTCGGGCAAGCGTGCCTCGATGTTCATCGGGCAGGCACTCCGTAATGCCGAGAAGCCGCCATGCATTTCGGCGCAGACAGTGCGCGCCCTCGCGCGGGCTGCGGTCGGGCTGGGCCAGAGCTGACGCTCAGGAAACTTTTCGGCCAGATACTCGGCGATGGCCAGCGTGTCCCAAATGGCGAGGTCTGCATCGATCAATACGGGCACCTGACCGGCTGGGCTGACTTCGGCGATGCGTGTCTTGAACTGCGAGTCAGGCGAAAAACCATCAAAGCGCAGCATGACCTCTTCGAACTCAATGCCCGACTGCCGCATCACCACCCAGGCGCGCATGGACCAGGAGGAGTAGTTCTTGTTCCCGATGACAAGCTTGAGCATGGTGGCTCCATTTGGTACCGCTTGCAGTGGTCGGCGCCCTGCTTTACTTTCGCGACGACAGATCTTTCGCCGCCCACTCACCCCGCGCGTTTGCGGTATTCAAACGCTCTGTCAAAGCGCCCCAGGATGTATTCGCCGCAGCTCACCTCGGGATACTTCGCAGCAACCCCCGCCGCAGTCACCGGCACAATCGGCGTGTCGTAGTCGGGATCAACGAACACAGCAATCGACAGCCGCTCGCGCCCCGAGCTGTTGATCACCCGATGCGGGTTCGACTTGAACACATCATTTGACCAGCGCCCCATCAGGTCACCTGAGTTGATCACCAGCGTGCCCGGGATGGGGGTGGCGGTGACCCATTCGCCCCCACGCGTCGCAACCTGAAGCCCACCGACCGGGTCCTGATGCAGGAGCGTGATGACCCCGTAGTCGGTATGCGGCGCCACGCCATACTGCCGGTCGCCGAGCTCGGGCGGCTGCGGGGGGTAATACACCAGCGAGCCACGCGAAATCGGCTTCTCAAAGCGCTGGATGAAGGTGTCGTCGGGGGCGTGCAGGCTCACCGCGAGCGCGCGCAGCAGACGTTTCGCGCAGGCATGCGCCTCATCGAGATAGCGGTTCAAAACGGGTCGTAGCTCGGGCATGAAGGCGGGCCAGCGGTTCGGTCCGATCATGCGGTTTCCCGCCAGAAAGTCGGGGTCGTCCTCGCCCACGTCCAGCCCCCAGATGAAGCTCTCCTTGAGATCAGGGCGCGCACGGTCAGACATTTTGGCTTCGCCCTGCTTGATATAGCCGCGATGCCTGCCAACCGGCTCGATTGAGAGCTTGTCTGCGAGCGGCGCTGCGAAGAAGCGCCGGGCGGTGGCATCTACCTCATCGATCAGCGACTGCGCAATACCGTGGCCGCTCACATAAAAGAAGCCGATCCGCGCGGCGGCTTCACGCATCTGTTCGCCCACTTCTTCGAGCGTCGCGCGGTTTGGGTCGCCCAGCCCGGACACGTCAATCACCGGGATGTCATCGGCCGATACGACGCGTGCGCTGTGCCGGTTCATTCGTCTTCCTTGTAATAGCCGATCACATCGCCCTGGGTGGTCACACCCAGACCGTTGAGCAGCCGGTTTGAATAGTTGAAATAGGCGCAGACCTGATTGACCTCGAGTATTTCGCCATCGTTGCAGCCAGCCGCATGCAGCGCATCGATATCGGCTTTCTCCATGCGGGCCACACTGGTGGTGAGCTTGCCCGCATAGCGGAGCAATTGGAGCTCCTTGCCCTCGAACGCCTGCTCGGGTGCCCGCGCCGAGAGCGCGGCATGAATGGCATCGGACCGCGCCTTGTCGCGAATCAGCCGCCGGGCATTGGACCAGTGATGCGTGAGGCTGTAGGCGCATTCGTTGAGCATGCTGACGTAGGACGCGACAACCTCCAGAAACCAGAACGGCAGCGTGTTGTCCGGATTGTGCAGCACGCTTCGATACAGCGCCACATGACCTTCCATCGTATGCGGTCGCAGGCTGTGCGCCTTCATTACGTTATCCACCGTGCCGTGTGGTGTGGTCACTTTCTGATAAGCCGAGGCGAGCGATCCCTGCGCCTCTTCAAGGGGAATCATGCGGATCCAGGCAGACATCTGAGGTGCTCCAGGGCTGGGGTGATCAGGGGGCGGTGTTCGTAGCGTGGGCCGAGCGTGAGCATGGGCCCGGTGAGTTCGGACGCACGCTCTACTCAATCCGGAATCGGCATTGGCCGAGGCGGGCGTGCGAAGAGCCGCCTCACCATTGGCTCGAAATATTCAAGCGGCGCGCACTCGTAGGCCGGGTCGACCGTCGCCTGGTCGTAGCGCGCGACGAAGGTGGCTGCCCACTCGAAGTGCGGATGCCCGCGCCAGCGCTCGCGGGCGTGCTGGTCAGCCTCCGGATGATGATGCGCATGCACATCCTGAAAAATCGCGTGCCGGCGAAGCATCCATTCGTTGCGTTCGCTCACATAAGCGCCCAGCAACGCCGCTGCAAATTCACCATGCCGCTGCGGGCAGGCAATGAAGCCAATGTCATGGAGTAGCGCCACCACCACATCCTCCTCATCCAGGCCGTCGCGCAGCGCCATGGTGGCTGACTGCAGGCTGTGGCGATAGTTGTTCACCTGATAGCCGAAGGTGGTGTCGTGCTCGGAGGCCGCCAGCATGCGAAGCACCTGTTTAGCCTGCTCATCAGCGTAGTAGCGCGTGCGCTGGGTGCCCAGCAGATCCCAATCGGCTCGGGTGAAATCTTCAAGTGAAGTTTTCTCCACATATTGCCAATCGGGCAGGTGAAGCGGGCTTGCTTTCGGATGTCCCTTCATTTGGATGCTCCCGCCATGGCCTGCGTGAGCCAGGCTTCGGTGGCCGGACGCCAGGGGGCAAGGCCTGCTGCGACGGCGGGATGATCGGCGCTACGCGAAAGCCAGCCGGTGATCGATGCCGGCATGATGAGCGGTTGGCCGAGCGCCTCCAGAAGGCGTGCAGCGAGCCTCAGCGTGACGGCAAAGCCGCAGTCGGCGGTGCTGAATGCCACGCCTGCCATCCAGTGCGGGTCGCCTGATCGCAGTTGCTGGAGTTGTCGCAGGCGCTCTTCGATGCCGGCAGCCAGCGTGGGCAGCGATTCGCGTCGGGCCGGATCGCGAATCAGCGGAAACAGGGCGCGCACGGCAGGCTCCACCGCCAGATCATGCACGCGGGCCAGCATGCGGATGCGCGCGCGGGTGGCAGCGTTACCGGGCAGGAGCGCTGGCCCTTCGAAAGCTTCATCAAGGTATTCGATGATCGCTTCGGATTCGGCTAACAGGAAACCATCATGATCGATGGCCGGGATGGTGCCGGTCGGGATGATGGCCCGCCAGGCATCGGATCGATAACCGCCTGGAGGCGGCCTTTCGTCAAACGCAACGCCCTTGGCATGAAGTGCAATCCGCACCTTGGTGCTGAAAGTGGAAACCGGTAGCCCGTAGAGAATCAGCATGTCAGTGCTCCGCTTCAAACGCAGCCACGTCCTGCACGGCATCGCCCACTGCCGCCGCGATCAGCGTCTCGCCCTGCTCGCGAGTGGCAAGCAGCGAATGCGACCCGACCCGGCCATCGGGGAAGGCCTCGCGATGGGCCTTACGGTCGAAATGATTATCGCCGCCGTGGTCGCGCAGGAACGCAGCAGTGAGTGCGGGGGGGGCCTCGAGCGCGTGCTCCGCTCCTTCGCTGCGCGCGCGCTCGCCAGCCTCTGGCTCAGCCGCCATTGCGATGGCAACTTCACTGGGTGTGGCGTGCAGCCCTTCGTGTGCGCCGTACCACTCGCGCCTCAGCAGGTCGACCTGCGGGTACTCCCACCAGCTGCGCAGACGGCAGCGGGCCATCCGGGCGCCCTGCATCCTCGCGCGTTCGAGATAAAAATCCTGAAACGCCGCGCGTGCCACCCCGATATTGGCGCCATGACCGTTCAGGCAATAGATCCGCTCAAACCCTTGGTCGGCGAGCGCATGCAGGATGTCCAGAATCAGTGCGAGGAGCGTGCTGGCCCGCACCGCGATGGTTCCCGGAAAACCCAGGTTGAACTGTGCGACGGTGTGCGCAAGCGTTGGCGCGACCAGCACGCCGGTACGCTCACCCAGTCGGTCCGCTATCGTCTGCGCGCACAGTGAGTCGGTGCCAAGCAGCCCGACGGGTCCATGCTGTTCGGTGGACCCCAGCGGCAACACGATGGTGCGCGATCGCTCGAGGTATTGCGCCACCTGCGCCGAGGTGCTGAGGGCGAGTTGCATGGTGATGGCCTCGTCCGACTCGCCCTAACGCTGATGACGCGACATCCGGCGCTCGAGCGCGCGCACGCCCCAGGAAGTGAGCAGGATGAGTACCAGATACTCAAGCACCAGCATCGTGTAGATCTCGAGCGGGCGATATTCGGTCACATTGAGTTCGTTGGCGCGGCGAGTCAGTTCCTGAAGACCGATCACCGAGACCAGTGAACTCATCTTAAGCACATACACAAACTGGTTGCCAAGGGCCGGAAGAATGGTGCGGATGGCTTGCGGGAAGATCACCAGGCGGAACGTGTGCCAGCCGGATAGCCCCAGAGAGCGCGCTGCTTCGGTTTGACCGCGCGCGACGGACTGTATGCCTGCCCGGAAAACCTCAGCCTCGAAGGCAGAATCAGAGAGCGCGAGTGACAGGACGCCAGCCGTGAAGGCGCCGAACTGCAGCCCGGTGATGACCGGCAGACCGTAGTACACCCAGAGGAGCAGCACCAAAAGCGGAATGGCACGCAAACACTCCACGTACACCCGGGAGGCGCCGCGCAGTAGCCGCGAGGACGACATCCCGGCGAGCGCCATGGCAACACCGATCAGCACCGACAGGATAATGGCGCTGACCGCGAGCGAGATCGTGAGCCCCAACCCTGCCGCCATGAACTGGATGTTGCCCAGTCCTTTGGCGGAGAGCGGGTTGAAGATATACCAGCCCCAGGTGTAGCCCCCGGAACTGGATGCGCAGCCCGCCAGCAGAAGTGGCAGGGCTGCGCAAAGGACGAGAATTACTGCCCGCCGAGCCACTTGGCTT
>JAGWXN010000147.1 GCA_018969885.1 Betaproteobacteria bacterium
TGACCGAAGCCCTCAGCCGCGTTGTCGATCCCAATACGGGCAAGGACCTGGTGGCTGGCAAGTCGGCGAAAAACATCCGTGTGGATGGCGACTCGGTGAGTGTCGATGTCGAACTCGGTTACCCGGCCCTCAGCCAGGTCGACCCGATCAGGAAGGCAGTGATCGCGGCCGTGCGCGCGCTACCCGGGGTAGGTAACGTCTCGGCCAATGTGTTTCAGAAAATCGTGGCGCATGCGGTGCAGCGCGGCGTGAAAACGCTGCCGAATGTCAAGAACATCATCGCGGTCGCCTCCGGCAAGGGGGGCGTTGGGAAAAGCACCACCGCGGTGAATCTGGCGCTGGCGCTCGCCGCCGAGGGCGCGACGGTGGGCATGCTCGATGCCGACATCTACGGCCCCTCACAACCGACGATGCTGGGTGTATCCGGAAAGCCCGAGTCTCGCGACGGCAAAAGCATTGAACCGTTGGTCGGTCACGGGGTCCAGGCCTCATCCATTGGGTTCATGATCGAACCCGATACGCCCATGGTCTGGCGTGGTCCGATGGTGACGCAGGCGCTCGAGCAGCTGCTACGCGACACCAACTGGCAGGACCTCGATTATCTGGTGATCGACATGCCCCCAGGCACCGGCGACATTCACCTCACGCTGTCGCAAAAAATTCCGGTGACAGGCGCGGTGATTGTCACCACGCCGCAGGATATCGCGCTGCTCGATGCCCGGAAGGGTCTCAAGATGTTCGAGAAGGTGGGGATCCCCATTCTGGGCATCGTCGAGAACATGGCGATGCACACCTGCACGAATTGCGGCCACACCGAGCACATCTTCGGTCAGGGCGGCGGCGAGAAGATGGCAGGCGACTATGACGTCGAATATCTGGGCGGGCTGCCGCTGGATATCCGGATCCGCGAGCAGGCCGACTCGGGCCGGCCCACGGTGGTCGCCGACCCGGACGGTGATCTCGCGGCCACATACAAGCGGATCGCCCGCCGGGTCGCCGTTCGGATCGCGGAGCGCGCGCGCGACATGAGCCTCAAGTTCCCGTCTATCGTCGTCCAGAAAACCTGAGGCTGGCAGGATGGGCGGGCCATTCCGGAGGGATAGGCCGAGGTTCGGGTCGTCAGCCGACGACCGAGGCGAGGCCCCCTTGAAGCGGATGGCTACAGCGTTTCGATTCGCTCCCGTGTGGGGGGCGCGCGTTGCCCGTCTCGCCCATGCCGGGATGGTGGTGGTTGCGGCGTTTGTTTCAGCGGCAACCCTTGCGCAGTCGCCGTCTGCGCCGCAGCGCCTCTCACCCCTGCCGGCGCAGAGCGCGGCCGATATTCAGTCGCAACGATCCGAGGCCAGCCGTCCCCTGCGTGTGGCGGCTGCGGCCAGTCTTCGAGGCGCGCTCGATCAGGCGCTGGCCGACTGGCGGGAGGCGGGAGGCGGTCCGTCGCTTGTGACCTATGCGGGGACGCCCGCGCTGGTCCGGCAGATCGAGCAGGGGCTGCCCGCGGATCTGTTTGTATCGGCAGACGCCGCCTGGATGGACCATCTTCAGTCAAAGGGCGCGTTGCGGCCGGGAACCCGAAGAGATCTTCTCGCCAACCGCCTGGTGCTGGTCGCGAGCAGCGATCGCGAGGCGCTGTTGCCGATGGCTGCGCGAACGTTTGCAGCCCCGGTTGAATTGGGCGGGGCCGGGGATGGCGCGCTCCGTGCGGCGCTCGCGAACTGGCCGGGTTCGACGCGTCTGGCGATCGCTGAGGTGGCGAGTGTGCCCGCCGGGCGTTATGCGCGCGGCGCGCTCGAAGCGCTTGGTCTGTGGCGGGCGTGGTCGGGGCGGCTCGCGATGACCGATAACGTCCGGGCGGCACTGCTGCTGGTGGCACGCGGTGAGACCGAGCTCGGCATCGTGTATGCCTCGGACGCGCAGGCGGAGCCGAGGGTTAGAGTGGTCGGCCTGCTGTCCGATTCGGTTCATCCTCCGATCCGTTATCCGGCGGCAGTCCTGGCAGCCACGGTGCATTCGCGCGCGGTGGAAGCGCTCGAGTTTCTTGGGGGGCCGGTGGCCATGAAGCGGTTTGTCGCGGCGGGATTCAGTCAGCCGCTGCCTTTGCCTGCTGGCAGCCGATGAGACCCGACTGGTTACCGGTCGCGATCGCTTTCAGCAGCGAGGAGCTTGAGGCGATTCTGCTCACGCTGAAGGTGGCGTCGGTGGCCACGCTTGCCACGCTCCCGGTCGGCATTGCCCTCGGCTGGCTGCTCGCACGAAAGCGCTTTCCCGGCCGCGCTCTGCTTGACGGTCTGGTGCATCTGCCGCTGGTGCTGCCGCCGGTGGTCACCGGCTATCTGCTTCTCGTGGCGCTCGGCCGTCAGGGCTGGATCGGTGCCTGGCTTGCCGATCACCTGGGGATCGTTTTTTCATTTCGCTGGACGGGTGCAGCACTCGCCTCGGCGGTGATGGGTCTGCCGCTCATGGTGCGAGCGATTCGGCTCGCGATCGAATCGGTCGATCTACGCTATGAACATGCGGCCGCCACGCTTGGGTCATCGCCTTTGGTCACGTTTTTCTCGATCACGCTGCCGCTCGCCGCGCCGGGCATTGTTGCGGGTGCAGTGCTGTGCTTTGCGAAAGCGCTGGGCGAATTTGGCGCCACCATCACCTTCGTGTCGGCGATCCCGGGCGAAACCCAGACGCTCGCCGCCGCGCTCTACGCGCTCACGCAGACCCCTGGGGCAGATTTGGCCGCCTGGCGGCTCACGCTGGTGGCTATCGCCGTGTCAATCGCAGCGCTGATGGCTTCGGAGTGGCTGGCGAGGCGGGTGGCCCGGCAGGTGCGGGGCGGGCTGTGAACATGACCCGGTCGACACCGATCGACATCAACGTCACCTTGCGTCGACGCGATTTCACGCTCGAGTTTCATCTGTCTGGCGAATTCGGAGCGCTTGCGCTGTTCGGGCGTTCAGGCTCAGGAAAATCCACGGTTCTGGGATTGATCGCGGGGCTTCTCCGCCCCGATAGCGGACACATCCGCGTGGGCGGTGTCACGCTGGTCGATACCGCACAGCGAATATTCATTCCGCCGCACCGACGTCGTGTGGGGCTCGTCTTTCAGGACTCGGCGCTCTTTCCTCACTTCGATGTACGCGGCAATCTGCGCTATGCGGAGCGGTTTGGACGTGGATCCTCCGACGACCGGCGGGGGCCGGCAACGGGGTCCGACCTTGCCCTCGAATTCGAGGATGTGGTGAACCTCCTCGGGCTCACTTCGCTCCTGTCCCGGCGGCCTGCCACGCTCTCGGGCGGCGAGCGGCAGCGGGTTGCAATCGGCCGCGCGCTCCTCAGCGCGCCGCGGCTTTTGCTGTTTGACGAACCGCTCGCCTCGCTTGATGCCGAGCGCAAGCTCGAGATCCTGCCTTACATCCTGCGGCTTCGCGAGCAGGCGGGCATGCCGATCGTGTACGTCTCCCATGCTGCGGACGAAGTGGCGCGCCTGGCCGACAAGGTGGCGGTGATTGATGCGGGCCGAATTCAGGCGATCGGCCCGCCCGGCGAAGTGCTCGCGCCCGCCTGGGCGCGAGGCGCGGGCGGCTTCGCTGCGGTGTCGGTGATCGAAGCGCGGGTGCGTGACTATGACGAAGCCTACGGGCTTACGATGTTCGATCATCCGGCGGGCGTGATTGCGTTGCCCGGCCGGATCGGTCGCCCAGGCGAGCCGCACCGTTTCGTGATCCGCGCGACCGACGTGGCGCTCGCCGTGCAGCGGCCGCGCGATGTCAGCTTTCGCACTGTGTTGTCGGGGACGATCGAAGCCATCGAGCATGATCCCGGGCCAATCGCCCGGATTGACGTCCGGCTGCCGGGTGATGAGCGGATCGTGGCACTGATCACGCGGAAGGCCGTCGATGAACTGGCGATTGATATCGGGGATCGGATCTTTGCGATGGTGAAAGCGACTGCGCTCGATGAACGCTCGCTTGCGCGTTGACGGGTCAGCGGTTCTCTGATGTCTTCGTTTGCCCGCTGACGGGTCCGCCCGCCTCCGACATCTTCGCCCGCACGGCTGCGAACTGCGTGTCGAACGAGCGCTTTGCATCGGCCTCCACCGCCCGGAATGCACGGACCAGTTCCGACCCCAGCGCGCTCACCTGCGCACGCCCCGATCCGGGTTCGATCAGCACCACCGGTTCGCCAAAGAAGGCGGTGAGCGACTCGATCAGGAGCGTGGCGCGCCGCTCCGACATGCCGAGCGATTGACCCGCAGCCGCGACGGTCCCGGTGCGACTGATTGCCTCCAGCAGCGCGATCTTGCCGGGGCCGAGTCGTGCGTCATCGCTAAAGCGCAGTCGGATCGAGAGCAGGGAGCCGTCTGAAGTGTCCATGCGGGGATGATAAACCGGTGCTATCGTCGCCCCGATGACCGCACCCGACCCGCTTCCTCCTGTTCCCCGCGCGCGCGGCCGCGCGGTGGCGCTGCCCCTGCTGATCCTGGCGCTCGCGCTCCTCTGCCTGGGCTCGCTCGGTATCGGGCGCTATCCGCTGCATCTCGGCGATGTGTTTGCCCTCCTTGGTGCCGCGCTGGGCGGTCCCGCGCATGGTCGCGATGCCATGCTCGAGCAGGTGTTCTGGCAGTTACGCCTGCCGCGCGTGGTCGCGGCGCTTCTGGTGGGGGCGGCACTCGCCGCATCGGGCGCCTGTCTGCAACGCGCCTTTCGTAACCCGCTTGCTGCGCCCGAATTGCTGGGGGTGTCGGCGGGGGCTGCACTCGGGGCAGCGCTCGCCATTGTGGCGGGGGCCGGGGTGATGGTGCTTCAACTCTCCGCGTTCGGGGGTGGGTTGATGGCCATCGCGCTGGTGCTTGCTCTCGGGCCGCTGCTTCCCGCGCGCGACCGGCTGCTCGGGCTGATTCTCACGGGCGTGGCTGTCTCCAGTCTCGCGGGGGCACTCCTCACCGCCCTCATTGCCATGGCCGATCCGCGATCGTCGCTTCCCGCGATCAGTTTCTGGATGATGGGGAGTTTCAGTGCGGTTGACCCGGCGGCACTCGGCGGGCTTGCCGGGGCGCTTGCGCTCGCGCTGGCTCCGCTCGCGCTCCTTCGCTGGCGAATCGATGCCCTGGCCCTGGGCGATGATGAGGCGCATGCCATGGGGGTAGCTCCGCACCGTACGCGGCGGTGGGTGGTGGTGCTGGCTGCGCTCGCGACGTCGGCAGCGGTCGCCGTGGCCGGGGTGATCGGCTGGGTGGGACTGATCGTGCCGCATCTGGCCCGGATGCTGGTGGGGGCTGCGTTTTCGCGCTGGCTCGCGGCCAGCGCGCTCCTGGGCGCGGTGTTCATGCTGATGATCGACACCGTCTGTCGCGCCTTGGGCGAGACCGAACTGCCGCCCGGGGTGCTGGCGGCGCTCCTGGGGGCGCCTGCACTGTTTCTGCTCATGCGTCGAGGAAACCGATGATGAGCGAAGCCCAGACCGAACCCGCCTCCGCCCAGGCGTTTGCCGGGCGCGGGTCGCTGGAGTCGGCCGCGCCGCTCCTTCAGGTGGAGTCGCTCAGTTTCGGCCCGGCCGGGCAGGCGCTTGCCGAGCCGCTCTCGTTTACGCTGGAACGTGGCCGTTGCCTCGTGTTGCTGGGGCCCAATGGTGCCGGTAAGACCAGTCTTATGAGAACGCTGATCGGCGCCTTACCTGCGCTGGGCGGCAGCATCCGCTGGGGTGGGCAGGTGCTCGCGGGAATGACTGATCGCGAGCGGGCATCGATGGTGGCTTTTGCCGCGCCGCGACCGGTGGATGAGGGGGCGTTTACCGTCGAGCATCTGACGCTGCTTGGCCGGGTGGCTGCGCGCGGGGTATGGAACAGCGTAACCGCCGCGGATCGTGAGCGCGCGGCCGAAGCGCTCGCGCTCCTCGGGCTGGAAGCGCTCCGGGATCGCGTGCTCGCCCGGCTCTCTGATGGTGAGCGGCAACTTGCCCAGATTGCCCGTGCGCTCGCCCAGGATGCGCAGGCGCTGATTCTCGATGAACCCGCAGCCAGCCTGGACCTGGCGCGCCAGGCGTCGATCCTGGCAACAGTTCGGACGCTGCTCGAGGGCGGCCGCGCGGTGGTGCTGAGCACGCATGATCCCAACCATGCGCTCGCGATTGCCGATCAGGTGTTGTTGTGGGAGCCGGGGGGCCGGATTGCGTGGGGATCCGCGCCGGCGCTTCTGCAGCCCGCCCGGCTGTCGGCTGCGTATGGCGTGGAGGTCAGGCGCTATTGCGCCGATGACGGTGCGACGCTGTTCGGTCTGCGTAACTGAACTGGGACCGGAGCGGCGAGTGCGTTGGGCAGGCGCTCAAGACTCTTGAGGTTATGGACCGGCAGCATCGCATCGACCGAAGGAAGCAGTGCGCGAACGCCGGCTGCGCGGGGCTCGAAGCCTTCAAAGCGCAGAAGCGGATTGAGCCAGATGACGCGACGCGCATGACGGCGTAGCCGCGCAGCCTCGGCCGCGAGCAGCGTGCTGTCCTCGCGGTCCAGCCCGTCGGTCAGTAACAGCACGGTGGTGCGCGAGCCCAGTAGCCGCCGCGCCCAGAGCGTGTTGAATGAGGCGAGGCAGCTGCCCAGCCGGGTGCCACCCCCCCAGTCGATGATGTCGGCGAGCGTGCTTCGTACCGCTTCATCGGGGTCGCGGTGCCGCAACCGGCGGCTGATTCGCGTGAGGCGGGTTCCGAGCGCGAGTGTCTCCGTGCGTGGATCGGCGGCGGTGAGCGCATGGGCCCAGTGCAGCATCAGGCGCGCATAGCGCTGCATCGAGCCCGAGACATCAAGGAGCAGCACGAGGGTCTGCGCTCGTCGTCGCGGTTCGCGCCGCAGCAGTTCGATGGCAAGCGGCGAGCGCGCGGCGCGCCGCAGGCTTGCGCGCAGGTCGGGCGTACCGCGTCGGGCAGGGCGCGATCGACGCGTACGCTCCTCGGGCAAGTTGCGGGCGAGCAGGGCGGCCCGCTCGGCCGCCTCGTTGAATTCCTCGACCGTCATGGCGCGGAAGTCGGTGGCGCGCAACTGTTCGTCACGGGAATAACCGCCTGAGCGCTCCCTGGCCTCGGTCGGCGTGACCGGTGCTGCCGCACGCGCGGCGCGCAGGCTTGCGAGCGCACGTGCCACGCGCTGATTCGCAGCAAACCGGAGCGCGGACGAATCGCCCTCGGGATCACTGCCCGCGGGCATGTGGGGGGCCGAGCGGCTGGCTGCACCCGGAACGGCTTCACCCGCGCGCCCCAGCAGTGCCTGCTCCATGAGACCGGGCTGAAAAATGGCGTCGAATAGCGCATCGAACACCGGCCGATGCTCGGGGGCATCGACCAGTACGCCCGCGAGCGCGCTACGAACATCCTCGCGCTGTTCGATACCGATGATGGCCAACGCCTCGGTGGCGACCAGCGCCCGTTCAGGCCCCACGCGCAGGCCCGCCTCACGCAGCAGTCGCACAAAGATCATCAGGTTGCGGACCAGCTCACCTGACGCGGCGGGCGCGATCGAGGTCATTGCAGGCGCACGGATCAGGCGGGAGGCGGTGCAGACAGCGGCGCGTCTGAGCTCACCCGGTCGATATCTTCCTGGTGCTTGAGGAGTACGCCGAGCGTGGCGTCAACCCGCTCGCGATCCAGCGCCACCGCATCAAGCGCCTGCAGTGCACGCACCCAGTCGATGGTCTCGGCCACGCCGGGGGGCTTGAAGAGCGCCATCGTGCGCACCCGTTGCACAAACTCGACCGCCTGACGGCTGAGCGAGGCCGCAGCCTCCGGGGCACGGCGCCTCACGATCTCGAACTCACGCTCGGTATCGGGATAGTCGAGCCAGTGGTAGAGGCAGCGACGCTTGAGTGCATCGCGTAATTCGCGCGTGCGATTGGAGGTGATCACTACGTACGGCGGATGTAGCGCCTGCAGGCTTCCCAGCTCGGGGATGGTGATCTGGTTTTCGCCCAGCATCTCCAGCAGAAACGCTTCGAAGGGTTCGTCGGCACGGTCGAGTTCATCAATCAGCAGGACCGCCGGCACTGGTGACAACAGGGCCTTCAGAAGCGGCCGCTCGATCAGCATCTCGCGCCGGTAGAGATCGCGTGCGATCCGCGGCGCATCAATCGGGCCCGATGCTTCCGCAAGCCTTATTTCAAGCAGCTGCCGCGAGACATTCCATTCGTACGCGGCTTGAGCAATATCAAGGCCCTCGTAGCATTGCAGACGGATGAGCGGTGCCTGC
>JAGWXN010000148.1 GCA_018969885.1 Betaproteobacteria bacterium
GCCGGTAGTTCAGGCGCCGGGCTTGCTATCGGCACGGCCCCCGCTCGCCACCGGCGTCACCGCCCGGGCACTGCTCGACGATCAGCCGCGACGCGAGCGGCTGGTGATTGATGCGCGTGCACCCGAACGCTGGCGCGGCGATACCGAACCGCTTGACCCTGTCGGTGGGCATATCCCCGGCGCGCTCAACCGGCCACTGCAGCTCAATCTGCGACCTGACGGCCGCTTCAAACCGGCCGAGGTACTGCGTGAGGAATTCACAGCGCTCCTCGCGGGCCGGAATCCCGCCTCGGTGGTGCACAGTTGTGGCTCCGGTGTCAGCGCCTGCCACAACCTGCTTGCGATGGAGCACGCGGGGCTCGCGGGCGCAAGCCTTTATCCGGGATCGTGGAGCGAGTGGTGCGCCGACCCGGCACGCCCCATGGCCCGGGGTCCAGAAGCAGGCTAAAGCCTGGGCGCGGCGTCGATAGTCGCCAGTTTGTCGTCGTTACGCAGACGCGGGGGCTGTTCTGTCTCTAGGCGTGCTGTTCTGTCCGCGCCTGATCCAGCCCGCCGCTCAGTGCGCATGCGCCCCAGAGGTCAGCACCGCCACCATCAGGATGCCGGCAAACATCAGCGCCAGTTGCAGTAAGGAGTCAGGGCGGTGTTGGCGGCTTTGTCGGTGCAGGTCGGGTACCAGATCGGCAAGCGCGATGTATATGAAGCTCGCCGCGGAAACCATCAACACAAAGGGCAGCAAGGTGCTGCTCGCGGCAAACGCCAAATACCCCACCAGGCCTCCCACCACGCCGGCCACCGACGACAGCAGGTTGAAGGCGAGTGCGCGCTGGCGGGAATAGCCCGCATTGACCAGCACAATGAAATCGCCAATCTCCTGCGGGATTTCATGCGCGGCGATGGCGAGCGCGGTAAGCCAGCCGAGTTTGATGTCAATCAGGAAGGCCGCAGCGATCATGGCGCCGTCGGCGAAGTTGTGGATCGCATCACCCACCAGGATCAGCATGCCGCCGGGGCCGGCCTCAGCCCGGTCATGGCCTTCATGGTGTTCGTGGCCGTCGCCCTCGTGATGGTGGCTGTGACGCAGGATCGCGAGTTTTTCCAGGAGGAAGAATCCGATCAGACCGGCCAGCAACGTCCAGGAAAGCGCGTGGATGTCCACGCCGGACTCGACCGCCTCGGGCAGCAGGTGCAGCACAGCGGTGCCCAGCAGCAGGCCAGCCGATAGGCTCACCAGCCGCGGCACGATGCGCGACAGGAGCGTGAGCGACAGCGCAGCGGCCGCTAAAACGCTCAGCGCACCCGCCGCCGCGGTGGCAAGCAGAATATGGATCAGCTCGGGGGTCACGACACGCTCGCCCCGAGGACCCAGTGGGCTCGCTCAGACCCCATGCTTCTTGAACCAGGCCTGGCAGCGCGTCCAGCCATCGTCGGCGGCGGCTTTGAGGTAGCTCGGCCGGTAGTCGGCGTGAAAGGCGTGGCCCGCTTCCGGATACACCACGAACTCGGACGCCCGCGAGGCGGGTCCACCCGCCGCGAGCCGCTTCTTCATCTCATCGACCGTTGCCACCGGAATACCGGTATCGACGCCGCCGTAGAGCCCGAGCACCGGGCCGTTGAGGCTCGCTGCAATCTCGTAGGGATGCTGGGGGGTCATGGGCGAGGTATCGCCCGTCAGACGGCCATACCAGGCCACGCCGGCTTTGACGCGCGTTGAGTGGGCGCTGTAGAGCCAGGTGATGCGGCCGCCCCAGCAGAAGCCGGTGATGCCCAGGCGGTCAAGGTTTCCGCCCTGGGTCCCCGCCCAAGCCACCGAGGCATCGAGGTCGGCGATGACCTGCGCATCGGGCACCTTGGACACCACGTTCTTGAACAATTCGGGAACCGACGGATATTTCGTCGGATCGCCCTGTCGCGCAAACAGCTCGGGTGCAATCGCCAGGTAGCCCAGCTTGGCAAAGCGGCGGCAGACATCCTTGATGTGCTCATGGACGCCAAAGATTTCCTGCACCACCAGAATCACGGGATGCCCTGTACCGCTTGCGGGCATGGCGCGATACGCGGGCATGTCACCACCGGCCGCGGGAATCTTCACTTCACCGGCGGTGAGGCCTGCCGTGTCGGTGGTGATGGTTTGTGCCCGCAGCGCGCCGGTGGGCATCACCGCCGCGGCAAATCCGCTGCCGAGCGCCGTCACAACAAAACCGCGTCGACCCGGGGCGGTGGCCGCAGGGCTCAGGGAGTTCATCTCGTCGCGCAGCGCGCGGATCATCCGGTCATCAGCGTTCATGGTCAGATCCTTCAGTGAGGAAAGTGGAAGAGGCCAGGAGAAATTGAGTAAGGAGAGATCATGGGGCGGTCAATGTGCCTGATCCCAGTTGTCGCCGACACCGGTTTCAACCTCCAGCGGAACCTTGAGGCTCGCCACACCGGTCATCAGTCGGCCAAGGGTTTCGCGGACCGTCTCCACTTCGGGTTCCGGTACCTCGAGCACCAGTTCATCATGCACCTGCATGATGAGCTTCGTGTGGAGCCCCGACTGTTCTAGCCAGCGCTCAACTTCGATCATGGAGAGTTTGATCAGATCGGCTGCGGTGCCCTGCATCGGCGCATTGATCGCTGCGCGTTCGGCGGCCGCCCGCCGCGGACCGCTGGGACTCGCGATTTCGGCAAGCCACAGCCGCCGGCCGAAAACGGTTTCGACATAGCCCTGTTCGCGGGCCCGCACGCGGGTCTCGTCCATGAAGCGTTTGACGCCGGGGTAGCGGGCGAAATAGCGCTCGATGTAGTGGCGCGCTGCATCGCGTTCGATGCCCAGATTCGACGCCAGCCCAAACGCGCTCATGCCGTAGATCAGCCCGAAGTTGATCACCTTCGCATAGCGGCGCTGCTCGCTCGACACCTCGGCGGCCGGAATGCCAAATATTTCGGAGGCCGTCGCACGGTGCACGTCAATGCCCTCGGCAAAGGCCCGCAGCAGGCTCTCGTCATCGGACAGGTGCGCCATGATGCGCAGCTCAATCTGCGAATAATCAGCCGACATGATCCGGCACCCGGGCGGCGCCACGAAAGCCTCGCGAATCCGTCGGCCTTCGGGCGTGCGGATGGGAATGTTCTGCAGATTCGGCTCACTCGAGGACAGGCGCCCGGTGACCGCCACCGCCTGCGAGTAACTGGTGTGCACGCGACCGGTGCGCGGGTTCACCATGCGTGGCAATTTGTCCGCGTAGGTACTTTTCAGCTTCGCCAACCCCCGCCAGTCGAGCAGCAGCCTCGGTAGCGGGTAGTCCTCCGCCAGCCGCGTGAGCACGTCTTCATCGGTGGAGGGTGCCCCGCTCGCGGTCTTCTTCAGGATTGGCAGTCCCTGCTTCTCGAACAGGATTTCGCCCAACTGCTTGGGCGAGCCCAGGTTGAAGGGCTGGCCTGCAGCCTCATGCACGCGGGCTTCGAGCTCGAGCAGCTTTCGCCCCAGCTCATCGGACTGCCGGGCAAGCGCCTGCGAATCAATCAGCACGCCGCGCCGCTCCATACGCTGCAACACCCGCGAGACCGGGATTTCGATGTCGCGATAAATGCGCTCCAGCGCAGGCTCGGCACTGACTCGCGGATGCAGTGTCCGGTGCAGATGCATCGTGACTTCGGCATCTTCGGCCGAGTAGAGCGTCGCGCGGTCGACCGACACCTGCTCGAAACCAATCTGTGCCGCGCCCTTGCCTGCCACGTCTTCATAGCGGATGGTGCGCCGGTTGAGATGACGCGTGGCGAGAGAATCCATGTCGTGATTGCGATGCGCCTCGAGCACATAACTCTGTAGCAGCGTGTCATGCGCCACGCCCGCCAGCCGCACGCCATGGTTCTCGAGGACATGGGTGTCGTATTTCAGGTTCTGCCCGACCTTGGCCCGCGAAGCGTCTTCCAGCCAGGGCTTCAGGCGCTCAAGCACCCGGGCCAGGGGAAGTTGATCAGGAGCGCCGGTGTAGCGATGCCCGACCGGGATGTAACACGCCTCGCCAGGCTCAATTGAAAACGAAAAACCAACCAGTTCGGCGGCCATGGGATCGAGCGAGGTCGTCTCGGTGTCGAAGGCCACCAGATCGGCTGCCACGATGCGCGCGAGCCAGCGTTCAAGTGCTGGCTCATCCAGAACCGCTTCATAGCAACGCTCGGCCGGGTCGTCGGGAATGGGGTGCGGCGGCATCCAGGGCGCAAGCGCGCGCTGATCATGGGGGCTCGAAGCCGGAGCGCCGTCCGCAGAGACGCCGCCGATACCCACCGCACGCGAACCGCTTCCGGCGCCCGGCACCGACTCGCCCAGCTTCGCTTCGAGCTCGCGAAGCCAGGTGCGAAAGCCGCACTTCGCAAAAAGCTCAAGCATGCGCGCATCGTTTTCCGGCGCAAGCGCTAGCGAATCAGTGATTCCGGTCACCGAGGCGCCCAGCTCACAGTCGGTGCGAATGGTCACGAGCGTGCGCGCCGTGGGGAGCCAATCGAGCGCGCGCCTGAGGTTCTCGCCCACCGCGCCCTTTACTTCAGCCGCGCGTGCAACCAGCTCGTCGAGTGAGCCGTATTCGGTGAGCAGCTTCACCGCAGTTTTGGCACCGACCTTATCGACGCCCGGAACGTTGTCCACTGCATCACCGACCAGCGTGAGCCAATCAACGATCCGCTCGGGCGGCACGCCGAACTTGACCACCACCGCGTCGCGGTCCAGCCACTCGGCACCGCCGCCATCGCGGCTCATGGTGTTCACCAGCCTCACGTGCTCGCTCACCAGCTGAGCCATATCCTTATCGCCGGTGGACACCACGGTGAGCCGCGCTTCGTCGTGGGCGCGTCGGGCGAGCGTTCCGATCACATCGTCGGCCTCGATGCCTTCCACCATGATGAGCGGCCAGCCCATGGCGCGCACCAGATCGTGAATCATCGGAATCTGCCGCGCGAGGTCAGCGGGCATGGCGCTTCGCTGCGCCTTGTATTGCGGATAGATCGCATCGCGAAAGGTGGGGCCGGGTGCATCGAACACCACCGCCCCGTGGGAGGCGCCCAGATTCAGCCGGGCGTCGGTTCGAAGCCTCCGAAGCATGGCCACCATGCCGTAAATCGCACCCGTGGGCTCACCCTCGCGATTACGCAGATCGGGAAGTGCGTGAAACGCCCGGTAGAGGTAGCTCGAACCGTCGACCAGCAGCAGGGAACCGTCAGTCATGGGCTGAGACCCGAAAGAGCGAGTTGTGGGAGGTTGACAGCCACGCGCAAGACATGCGGGAAAGCGTTGGAGGGCGGCCACCTGCGCGCTGAAGACGCCGCGGCCTCACGTAGAGGGCGCCGATTATGTCAGAGTTCAACCTTCCAACCGACCGGTTCCGACAAGAATGCTGTCCGATGGCTGTCTTTACTCCGCTCACTGACTCCGACATCCGCTCGCTACTCGCCAGCTATCCAGTGGGCGAACTGGTGGGCTTTGAGGGCATCGCGGCCGGTATTGAAAACAGCAATTTTTTTGTTGACACCACCCGTGGGCGCTATGTGCTCACCATTTTCGAGCGCCTGTCCGCGCAGCATCTGCCCGCTTATCTCGGTCTGATGCGCCATCTGGCTGCGCGCGGCATTGCCTGCCCCGATCCGGTGGCCCGCCACTCGGGTGAGTTGCAGGGCACGCTGCATGGCAAGCCCTGCGCGCTGGTCACGCGCCTTACCGGCCGGTCGGTCGAACGCGCCACGACCGAGCACTGCGCTCGGGTCGGCGCGCTGCTCGCCGCCATGCACCGAGCGGCAGCCGATTTCACTGCAATGCCCGACAACCCAAGGGGCCGACGCTGGTGGGCGCAGACCGCGCCCCAGGTCCACGGATTTCTTGATGCCTCGCAGCGCGCGCTGCTCGAGACCGAAATGGCCGAGCAGCGGGCGTTTTCGGTCAGCGCCGACTTCGCCGCCCTGCCCGGTGGGCCGGTGCATGCCGACCTGTTTCGCGATAACGTCCTGTTCGGTGAGCCTCTCCCGGGCGTAACCGCACCGCCGCTATCCGGTGTGATCGACTTCTACTTCGCCGGCCGCGACAGTTGGCTCTATGACCTGGCCGTCACGGCGAACGACTGGTGCATCGACGAGGCGAGTGGCGAATTCGATCGCGATCGCCTGCATGCGCTCCTCGGAGCCTATCGCCGCGAACGCCCGCTGACCGCACCCGAGACGCGTGCCTGGCCTGTGATGCTGCGCGCGGCCGCGCTCCGCTTCTGGCTCTCCCGGCTTCATGACCTCCACTGTCCGCGACCGGCCGAGGTCATCCAGCCCAAGGACCCGGCACATTTCGAGCGTATATTGCGCGCGCGGCGCCTGCGCGTTCCGGCGCCCGATTAACCTGCCGCGTCACCGCTTCGTCCGACCCCTACGCTTTCATCATGCAGATTGCCCGCCTTCCCGCGACCACCGGCTTCCGTTGGGTACTCGATGGTTTCCGGCTGCTCCGCCGCCAGCCCGTTGCGCTGGTGGCCATCGCATTCCTGAACCTGGCCCTGATGGGCGTCTCGATGATCGTGCCCATCATCGGCTCGCTCGGCCCGCTGATTCTTACCCCCATTTTCATGGTGGGAATGATGCAGGCGGTGCGAACCGCAGAGGCCGGCCAGAATCCCTCACCCCTTACGCTCTTTGCGGGCTTTCGCGACGACCGCGGACGTGCCTGGAAGCCGCTCCTCGGATTGGGCGCAATCAACGCAGCCGCCACTGTGCTCGCGCTGGCTGCCTCGGCCATGGCGGGCGGCGATGCATTGGTTCAGATGGCAACCGGCCGACTCGACCCCAGTGACCCCCGGCTGAACGACGCAGCGCTTGCGGGCGCGCTCGCGGTCTTCATCCTCATCTATCTCCCCATCCAGCTTGCCACCTGGTACGCGCCGCTCTTCATTGCCTGGGACCGGGTGCCGCTGATGAAGTCGATGTTCTTCAGCATCGCTGCCATCCTGAGAAACCGCTGGGCGTTTCTTGCCTACGCGTTGGGCTGGGTGGCGTTCGCGGTGGTGGCGTCGATCGTGCTGCGTCTCTTACAGGGGCTGCTCGCGGGCTCGCCGCTCCTGTGGTCAGTGGTGCTGATGCCGCTGTGGCTGGTGGGCATCACTGCCGTGTACTGCTCGTTCTGGGCGACCTACCGCGACGCGGTCGACCGCAATCCCAGGCCGGCCACGCCCGACACTCAGCCGCCGGAACCACCGCCCACGCCATAAGCGCGGGCCCAGCCCAGGGTATCGGCGGTGAGCCCGGAAGGCGCGTATTCGCAGCCTATCCAGCCCTCCCAGCCCAGTTCCTCGATCAGGTCAAACAGGAAGGGGAAGCGGATTTCGCCGGTGCCCGGCTCATGGCGACCCGGTACATCACCCACCTGCAGATGGCCGATGTACGGCCAGGCTTCGCGCATGCGATCGGCGATCGAGCCTTGCTCGGTCTGCACGTGAAAGGTATCGAAACAGAGCTTCACATTGTCGCGGCCGATTTTCTGAATAACCTCCACGCCTTCTTCGACCCGGTGATAAAGGAACTCCGGAAACCGCGCTTTCGCACAGGGCTCGAGAATGAGCGTGATCCCGGCCTGTGCCGCGCGCTCGGCGGCCCAGTCAAGATTGCGGATGAAGCGATCCATGCACTCGGCACGATCGAGATCCGGCGTGATGTTGCCGGGCATCACATGGACGTTGGGACGCCCCACTTCCACGGAATAGGCGAGCGCCCGCTCGACGCTGTCGCGATAGTCGGCCTCGCGGCCCGGCAGCGCCGCAAGGCCCCGCTCACCCGCAGCCCAGTCAAAGGGCGAGAGCACCTGCACAAGCGTGAGGTCGAGATCGGTCAGGCGCTTGGCCAGTTCGCGCGCCGGAATGTCATAGGGAAAGGCAGACTCCACCCCGCGAAAGCCCGCGGCGGCCGCGGCTCCATAGCGGTCGATCATCGGCAACTCGGTAAAGAGCCAGCGCAGGTTCGGGTCAAAGCGAAGCATTCGGCAGGTCCTTGAGTAAGCGGAGTACAGCGGCGTTGTATCGGTCGGCTGCTTCGTAGGACACCCAGTGACCCGCCCCCTCGATCAGCAGGCGGGACTGTAGCGCAGGCACCTCGTCAAGCAGGGCATGTGCCTGATCCCAGCGCCCCTCGAAGATGAAGTCGCGTTCGCCCACGATGAGATGAAGCGGGCC
>JAGWXN010000149.1 GCA_018969885.1 Betaproteobacteria bacterium
AGTTTCGCCTGCGCAAACCGTTTGTCAGCGCATCCCACCGCTGCCCGCGCGCTCGCTGCAAACGCCCAACCTATCATGGCCCAGGACACGCCGCGGAGGAATTCATCCGCCACACGGGACGCGCAGTCGGCATCGGCTTGCGCAGCCTCGCGAATAGCGCGCACGGCCTCACTCAGCTGAGCCATGCTGTCACGCACCATGCTCGCAAATTCGCCAAGCCCGGCCGCCTCGCAGCGCCCGGCCTCCACCAAGGCTTCGTCCTGCCAACTGCCCAGCGTCTGTCCGCCATCCGCCAGCACTTTTCGCTGCAGAAGATCGATTGCCTGGATTTCGTTCGTGCCTTCATAAATCATGGCAATGCGACTGTCGCGAACCGACTGCTCGATGCCGGTTTCGCGCACATAGCCGTAGCCGCCAAACACCTGTAGGGCCTCACTCGTGCCCAGGAAGCCCTGATCGGTGAGGAGGGCCTTGACCACCGGCGTGAGCAGCCCCGCGAGTGCGTTCGCCTGCTGGCGTGCCTGCGCATCGGTACCCCCCGCAGCCTGGTCAAGCGCGTGCGCCGCACGATACGCGATGACCCGCTGAGCTTCGGTGAGCGCCTGCCTGCGAAGAAGAATATGCCGCATGGCAGCGTGCGACGCGATGGGCGCCGCCGCCCCTGCCACCGCGCCACTGCGTCCCTGCCTGCGCTCGAACGCATAGCGAACCGCGTTCTGCGTGCTGATCTCCTGATGACCCAGCCCCTGCAACCCCACATGCAGCCGCGCTGAGTTCATCATGAGAAACATGGCTGCGAGGCCGCGGTTGGGCTCGCCCACCAGCCAGCCGGTGGCGGCTTCGTATTGCATGGCGCAGGTGGCGCTGCCGTGAATGCCCATCTTGTGTTCAAGCCCGGAGCAGTTCATGGTGTTTCGCGAGCCGTCGGGCAACACTGCAGGGACGAGCGCAAGCGAAATGCCGCGCGTGCCAGCCGGCGCGTCGGGCAGACGACACAGCACCAGATGAATGATGTTGTCGGTGAGGTCATGGTCACCACCGGAGATGAAAATTTTGCTGCCGGTGATGGCAAGGGAGCCATCGGCGCGCGGCTCACCCCGCGTGCGCAGTAACCCAAGATCACTCCCCGCCTGAGGTTCAGTGAGCGCCATGGCCGCGAGCCATTCGCCGCTGACGAGTTTGGGCAGATAACGCGCCTTCAACTCGACGCTGGCATGAGCGCGCAGCGTTTCATAGGCGCCATGCAACAGATCGGGATACATGGTCCAGCCGTGATTGCAGGCGCTCAACATTTCACGCACCGCCGCATCGATCAGCATGGGAAGGCCTTGCCCGCCCCACTCTGGCTCGCAAGGCAGCGCGGGCCAACCCGCCTCCACGAACTGGCGGTAGGCGGCTGCAAAGCCTTCGGGCGTGCGCACCCGACCCGTTTGATCGAGCCGGCAACCCTGTGCATCGCCCACCGCATTGAGGGGCAGCAGGCGGTCGGCTGCGAAACGTGCCGCCTCCTCGAGTACGGCACCTGCGGTGTCAGGGTCAAGCTCCCCCGCGCGGAACACCCAGTGACGGGGCGCTTCGAGCACCTGCTCGATGACAAACCGCATATCGGCGACCGGGGCCTGATAAGTCCAGCTCATGGGTGTGCTCCCGAGGCGCTATCGGCGTTCGACTTTGGCCGCACGCTTCTGAAGAAACGCGCGGACCCGCTCCTTGGCCGCTTCATCACCCTGGGCAATGGACGACATGAGCGACTCCACAAAGAGTCCCTCCGCGGGCGACATTTCGCCGATACGGGGCAAGGCCTGCGTGATGGCATAGTTGGACAGCGGCGCATTGCCCGCAATGCGCACAGCAAGCTCGAGTGCCTTCGCAAGGCCCTCCCCGGCGGGGACGAGATAGGTGGCCAGCGAGGCCGTCAGACCCTCGTTGGCATCGAGCACCCGACCGGTGAGCATCATGTCGGTCATGAGCGCGGTGCCGGTGAGCCGGGCAATGCGCACCGAGCCGCCGCCGCCCACAAAGATGCCGCGTGTGCCTTCGGGGAGCGCGTAAAACGTGCCCGCTTCCGAGACCCGAAGATGGGCGGAGGCTGCGAGCTCCAGCCCGCCGCCCACCACAGCCCCGTGGAGCACTGCAATGACCGGCACCGGTCCGAACTGAATCGACTCGAAACACGCATGCCAGGCACGCGAGTGATGGATGCCCTCGGCGACTGTGCGCTCGCTCACCTCGGACAGGTCGAGACCCGCGCTGAAATGCTCGCCCTCGCCACTGAGGATCAGGACGCGCACGTCGGCAGGCAGGTTGAGAAACACGGTGTGGATCTGCCGGAGCATTTCATCACTCACCGAGTTCCGCTTGGCGGGGCGATTCAGGCGCAGATGAAAAATGGCACCGCTTCGCTCGAGTCGCACCAGATTCAGCCCGGACAAGGGACCCGAGGGAGGATCAAAGCGTTCGAGGGCAGGTTGCGGAGCGGGGGTGTTCTGAGTCATTTGAAAGCTTCCATGAAGAGGGATATCTGGATCAGAGTCGGATCACGCGCGGGTCGGCAGAGATTGCGTGGAGTGTCTCAACCTCAGCTGCCCGACGCTGCAGCACCATGCGCTGGTTGATATAGCCTTTGTCGGTGATCTCGCCCGCAGCCATGCTGGGCGGATCGGGCAACACGAGTAAGCGCCTTGGCACCTGCGATGAACCACCGCCCTGAGCCGCCAGCGCAACGAGTTTGTCATGGAGCTGCGCGATCAGCTCGGCTTCGGGCACCCCCCGGGCCGCTTCGCTCAAGAAAAGCAGTGCACCCACCTCGGCACGATCGTGTCCGGTGATGACGACATCCTGGACGAGCGGCGCAAGCGCCGTGACGAGTGAGAGCCTCAGCGTGCCCACCGACACCCAGGTGCCCGTGGTGAGCTTGAAGTCTTCCGCCACGCGGCCATTGAACACCACCCCTGAGGCGGGATCGCTTTCGTCGAGCAGATAACCCGCATCGCCGATCCGGTAGTAGCCCTCATCATCGAACGCCTCTTGGGTGGCCGTATCGTTGCCGCGATAGCCGGGGAAAATATGCGGTCCGCGAAGACGCATCTCGAGCTTGCCCGCGCTGGGCACAAATTTGAGATCGACACCCGGCATGGGCAGCCCGATGACGCCAGGCTGATCGAGCCGCCAGTGCGCTGCCGTGTTGGCAGGCGAGGTTTCGGTTGAACCCCATGAGGTGGTCAGCCAGACCGGTTCGCTCCGCACCCCCGCGGCCACGGATTCCAGCCGCTTCCAGGTGGCCACCGGCATACCGGCGCCCGCGTAGAACACCATCCGCATTTTTTCGAAAAACCGACGGGCAAGCGCGGGGTCGGCTTCAAGCGCCGGCAGCAACATGTCGTAGCCGCGGGGCACGTTGAAGAACACCGTGGGCTGAACCTCGCGCAGATGCGCAAGGGTTCGGTCAATGAGGCCCGGCACGGGACGGCCGTCGTCGATCACCATCATGCCGCCATTTCTGAGCACGATGTTCACGTTGTGGTTACCGCCAAACGTATGGCTCCAGGGGAGCCAGTCGAGGAGCACCGGCGGCTCAATCGCCAGAAAGCGCAGGGTCTGCGCAATCATCTGCTGATTGGCACACAGCATGCCGTGGGTGTTGATGACCACCTTCGGGTGGCCGGTGGAGCCGGAGGTGAGCAGGTATTTGGCGTGGGTGTCGGGCCCCACGGCAGCGAAGGCGCGCTGCACGGCATCGGTTTCGCGAACGGCTACGAGTGAATCGAAACCGACGGCCCCCGGGAGGTCTTCCGCTCCGCGGCTCAGCACCACCGGTGCCGAACCGCCCGCGGCGCGGATGGCTGGCCCGTAGGTGGCGGCATCGGACGCATAGATCAGCCCGGGGGCGAGCTTGGCGAGGATCCCCTGAATACGGCTGAAATCACTGCCCGCCAGGCGGCAGTAGGCGCTGCTGACCGTGCAGGCGGCGCGCCCCACGTGCATCGCTGCGAGCATGAGCACCAGATGGTCGAGCGAGTTGTCGGACAGGATGACCACCGGCGCGCCCGGCGCGAGCCGCATGTCAAGGACCGCCTGGGCGACCGAGCCCACGCGGCTGCGGAGTGTGGCCCAGGTGAGCGTGGTGTAGCCGGACGACACCTCTGCACGCGACAGCCCGGCGGGCTCGGCAAAGGCATTCGCATGGGGCTTTTCCCTCGCCCACTGCTCGAGCCAGACGCCTACGGAGCGGGCCCAGGGCCTGAGCGGTTCAGGAGACCGGAGAATAAAAGCGCCCTCGCCGAGATCAATGCGCTCGACCCGGCGCGGGGCAAGCAGGGACGGGTCGGAGAAGAAATTGGACTCGGGAGATGGACGCTGCGCGTGGCGAGCGCCTGCAGCGGGCGCGATAGAGGAATTCAAGATCTGAGCTCCGATGTATCCATACACATCTGTATGTGTATGGAATATTCTACTCAGACTTTGGCCTACTTTCCATACACCAATGTATGGCATGATCCCAGTTATGAAAACACCCGCCACGACCCGTGTGCCGAACCGCGCCGCCTCGCCTCGAGCCTCACTGGCAGGCGCTGCCAAACGACCGCGCCGGGAGGCTCTCACCCCGGAGGCGTGGATCGACGCCGCCACCGACGTGCTGGTCAACGAAGGCATCGACCGTGTTCGCGTCGACGTACTTGCCAGGCAGCTCCGTGTCACCCGAGGCAGCTTCTACTGGCATTTCCGCGACCGCGAAGATCTGCTGCGCCGCGTGCTGCAGGCCTGGAGCGAGCGTGCCACGCTTGCGCTCACGCGCCGGCTCGCAAGCGCCAGCAGCGATCCCCGCGAGCGCCTGCGCGACATGATTTCGCTCCCCCACCGGGGCCGTGCGGCCGAGCGCGCCGCGCGCATCGAGCTCGCCATCCGGGCCTGGGCCCGCCGGGATGCGCTCGCACAGCAGGTGCTGGACGAAGCCGACCGCAGCCGGCTCGCCTATCACGAGGAAGTTTTCCGAGCCCTGGGCCTACCGCCCGCTCAGGCGCGCGCGCGCGCCTTCGTCACCTACTCAACCGAACTCGGCGAGTCTCTGCTCCATCATCACGGCGACACGCGCGCCCGTGCTGATCGCCAGCGAGAAATCGAACGCCTGGTGCTGCAGCCAGCAGTCAGCCGTGCTGCAGGAACTCCTCGAGCGCCTGCGCCGAGGGCAGCACGTAGCCGGAGTGCGGCGCGCGGCTTGCCACGTGGCCGGTCAGCCGGCTGAGCTTCACCGCCATTTCAGCGGCCTTCACCAGCACGGTCACGCCATTAACAATAGGCACACCGTCAATCGCCGCGCCCGCTTCCTCGGCAAACATCATCATCGGCAGTCCGCCGGTCGGCACGATGACATCTGCGCCCGCATCAATCAGGCGGCGCGCCTCGTCTTCGAACTGGCGCTGTAGCGGCACCTTCCGATCGGCTGAGGCGAAGCCCGCCATGTAGTCTGGAATATTGGCGTTGATCGATCGAATGCCCGCCACCCGGTCGCGCAGACCGTAGCGCGCGACCTGATCGGCGTGGAGCGGCACGAAAGCCGGGTTAATGGCAAGGAGCCCCAGACGCCGGCCTAGCGTGCACGCATGCAGCATGCTGGTCTCACCCAGCCCCAGCACAGGGATGTTCACGGTGGCGCGCGCCTCCTGCAGTCCCACGTCCTGAAAGTGGTTCATGTAAAACGCTGCATAGCCTTCGCGCTCAGCCCGAACGGCTGCGCGGATCACCTCGCGCGAGAACCGAAACTCCGACACCGCATGCACGGTGGTGACCGAGGGCGTGGTGGTGTGAAACCTCACCTCGAAATCGGGATCGCTGCAGCGGGCGATGTGAGGCAACAGACGCTCAAGGTAGGGCTTGTGACCGATACGGTCCGTGGCACCCTGGGCCCAGATCAGGGTTTTGGTGGCGGGCGATGTCATGGCGGCGGTCTCCGAATCGAACTTCCCGAGTATAGGCCGAGGAAAGACCCCGCATTTGGGGTACGGCGCCCGGACACTTAACATCCGGAATCCGTCCACCCCGTGTCCAGGAGCCGCCATGCCTCTGTTCCGAGCCCTCTCCCAACTCCTCCGTCCGGCTCAGGCCACCGCCTTGCTGGGCGCATTGCTGGCCTCGGCTGGCGCTTCGGCTCAGGAATGGCCCGCGCGGCCCGTCAAGCTGGTCGTGCCGTTCGCCGCAGGCGGCTCTGCCGATGTTTTTGGGCGTCTGGTCGCCACGCGGCTGCAGGAAACCTTGGGACAGAGCTTTGTGATCGAGAACCGTCCCGGTGCAGGCTCCATCATCGGAACCGATGTGGTCGCGAAGAGCCCGCCCGATGGCTACACGCTACTGGTCATGTCAAACACCCATACGGTGAACGAGTCGCTGATCGCCAGCAAGCCGTTTCAGCTGATGCGGGACTTCGAGCCGGTGGCGCCCATCAATGAATCCGATCTGGTGCTGGTCGCGCGTACCGCCCTCCCCGCTTCCAGCATCACCGACGTGCTGGCTGCCGCCCGCGCCAAGCCCGACGGCATGACCTACGCTTCCTCCGGTAACGGCACGCCCTATCACATGGCGGGCGAGCTGCTGAAGTCGATGGCCGGCATCAAAGTGGTTCATGTTCCCTACAAAGGCAGCTCGCAGGCCCGCACCGACGTGCTGGGCGGCCAGGTCGACATGATGTTCGATGCAATCCCCACCATGGCGGCCCAGGTCACGGGTGGTAAGGTGAAGGCACTCGCCACCACCGGCCGTGCACGCTCCTCCATCATGCCCAACGTCCCCACCGTGTCGGAATCGGGCGTGCCAGGCTACACCGCCACCATCTGGATCGGCGTGATGGCGCCCAAGGGCACGCCCGCCTCCATCGTGAACCGGTTGAATAGCGAGATCAGCAAGATCACGGCTGATGACGAGCTTCGCAAACGCTGGTCTGCCCAGGGCACAGCAGCCATGACAATGAACGTGGCCGAGTTCGGGAAGTTTCTGAACGACGACATCGCCAAGTGGGCGGGCGTTGTAAAGAGCGCTGGCATCAAGGCCGACTGAGCATGTCGCAAATCATTGCCACCCTCTGCGCGGGGGCTTCCCAGGGACTCGTCACCGGCATCGCAGATCGGCTGCGAGACGAACTCGGCGTTCAAACCGCCGGCCGCTTCGGCGCGGTCGGTGCGATGAAAGAGGCATTTCTTGCCGGCGATGCCTGTGACCTGATGATTCTCACAGACGCAATGATTCGCGCAATGGTGGCCGAGGGCCAGTTGCGCGCAGAAGGCGTCACGCCGCTTGGAACCGTGCGCACTGGCGTGTCGGTTCCCGCGGGCCAGCCGTTACCCGACGTCAGCACCACCCAGGCACTGGCGGCTACGCTGGGTCGGGCATCGAGCCTCTGGATTCCGGACACCGTTCGCTCAACGGCGGGCATTCATGTTCGTAAAGTGCTGGAGGCGCTGGGTCTGGCTCAGGTCATGCAGTCGCGGCTGCGAGAGTTTCCCAATGGCGCAACGGCCATGCGTGCAATGGCCGAGTCGGGCGACGCCGGGGCCATCGGCTGCACGCAGATCTCGGAGATCCTGTTCACTGCGGGCGTGACCCTGGTCGCACCCCTTCCCAACCAGTTTGAGCTGGGCACGGTGTATACCGCAGCGGTGTGCGCGCGCGCAGCGCAGCCGGTGATTGCAGAGCGGGTCATTGCGTTACTCGCCGCCGAGTCGAGTGCCGCGCTTCGGTCGCGCTGCGGTTTCGAGTAAGGGCACAGGTTGAAGGCTGAGGCGAGCGCTGCCTAATTTCCGGGCGGCCCGCCCCCCTGCCCAATCACCGGTCAGGTCGCGCCAACTCGTTCTTCGCCGCGCTATAACTCGATACGCAGAACGGCACGAAATAATTGAGCGCGATGTTCACGAACGAGATCTCTGTGCCACTCCAGAGCGCTGGGCCCTGGTTGATTAGATTGAGAATCGAGCTCACCACCAGCGCGATTCAGATCGCATTGTGTCGGATTGAAGGCGAATTCGCCAATCGAAAAAGCGTCTTCAAGCAGGGAGCCGACATGTATGACTCACGAATTGACAAGCGCCAATACTCCGTCGAGTGCGCTGCACATATGATGAGGCCGCTCGCCAATCGTCTCGAACGGAAGCCCCTGCCGGTT